>NZ_JADEWG010000011.1 GCF_015207735.1 [Phormidium] sp. LEGE 05292 | reverse complement strand
TCCATAGATTCCTTGCTTCCATTCCTTGTTCTTATAAGAACAAGGAATGGAAGCAAGGAATCTATGGATACCAATCCGATGCGTCATATATAAATGGGTGGTTAATTCATCACGTCATAGATAAGATATCCGGCTCTATGTTGTCCTGTCATAGATAGTATCAGGTATGGAGATATCCCGTCACCCATAGATATGTTTGTCCATACCATAGCGTCATAGATAAATCGAGATTTTTGAGTCTGATTCCTGAAGCCAGGGGTTATACTTCTCCATCTCGTTGCGTCATAGATAGATTGGGGCTGTTGAGTTATTGCGTCATGAATAAAGCGTTCGCGTAGCGTGCCGTATAGCCCTATCGGGCATTCAAGAAAAGGTGTATCGCGTAGCATTGCCTTAGCAGTATCGC
Organism: [Phormidium] sp. LEGE 05292; assembly: GCF_015207735.1. Taxonomy (GTDB): domain Bacteria; phylum Cyanobacteriota; class Cyanobacteriia; order Cyanobacteriales; family Aerosakkonemataceae; genus Floridanema. Next base: position 84,919 of record NZ_JADEWG010000011.1, on the reverse strand, counting down.
GCCTGCCTGCTGTAGACGTATCTGCTAAAGCGGAATCGCCAGTTACTTCTCTCTTTTTACCCGCTTGTACATAGATAGTTGCAGTCTGATTTGGGAAGCGATCGCGCCGATCGCTAATTGCATCCCGTTCTTTTGCCTCTTGTATATAGATACTTGCGATCCCATTTCTGAAGCGAGTGGTTATGCTTCTCATTACCGTTGCGTCATAGATAGCTCGAAGTTTAGTCAAAATCTCAGCAATATACAGGTGATGGAGATTTGAGTGTTGATGATTCTGGTTTTTATTTTCTCTTTTTATAAAAAACTTCCCTGAGTATTGATGACGCATCTTTACTTCTTTTGATGTTTCACCATGTCTTTCTGTTAAGAGAGCTAAAGAAGCTACTATCATCTGTTTTCAGCTATTTTGAGCCGGACGCTTGCTCTTGCTTTTAATCTTACTACAACTTTTTCCCTTTGGTCGCATCATAGATGGTCAAACGCGATCGCGCCAGCGTGCCGTCAGGCGTATCGCCAATCAAGACAAAGGGCACAGAACAAATACCATGAGAAAATCCACTTATCGTAGGTAGTACGCGACATTTGCCTACAAATCGTATCGTCACCCATAGTTCAGAATTAGGTTTATCTGTCAGGAGCATACCATGAGTAAAGATTTACAGCCACCAGTGAACGCAGACCACACCCAGATCGATCGGCTCCTCGATCCAGTTGAAGTCATCAATGCCATGATTGATTTGCGGACACAAATGGCTCTGCTTGAACAACAAATTCAAGCGTTGCAGCCAGCTTTCTTTGCTGCCTGTGTCGCACTCAATACCGATAAGATTGCCTCAGAACGTGCCGTTATTACTCGTCGGCTCACTCCTGGGCAATGGGCTTATTCCCCTGATATTGTTGAGCAGGAGGAATTGCTCAAGCTGCTCAAACGACAATTTCAACAATCCCATGAACCGATCGCAGGTCGAGAAGTTACTTGGGCTGTCAAGCTCCTGATTACTTCTGCTACGGCTCCATCTGCTGTTTCATCCTCTGTTGGGAGTTAAGTCTCTCCGGTCAGGAATTATGATCGACATCTCATCCGAGTTCACAGTAAGCCTGCCTCCCTTTTCATTTGTTCATAGTCATACACCCGCACGAATGGTACGGTCAACTTCTGCTTCGGTTCTTCCGCTTCTTTTGAGGTGAATGGTTCTTCTGTTGTTGAAGCTAACTGTGAAGAAGCGGCAGACAACATTTCTTTGGCTTTGATTGAGTCGGGTTGTTCCACCGTTACTGTGGGAATTGGTGTTACTTTCTGTTTCTTTTGTCGTTGCAGTCTCTTTATCTGCTCCTGGCGAGAGCGGACTTCTTCCAACAATGAACGATTGTCGTTCGCACAGCGTCCCCGTAGGGGAATCGCTTTGCCTGCTTCTCGTCTCCTTTGACTGATTGCTTGTGCTTCCCTGTAGGACAAGATTTCGGTTTCCCATCCCATCGCATGGGCGCGGGTGAGAAATACTTCTTTGCTCTCTACTAGTTGGTAAATATATATGGTGGTGATGTCGCGGGGGTTGTATCGGATGATGACTGATTCTCCGGCATACGCGGCTAGATGTTCTCCTTGGTAGGTGAGGTTGGCAAACTGAATGTAGCCACTCCGGTAGACTACTCGCCGATCTCGTCGCATCAGGCATATATCTAACTCTCTTTCCCCCAATAAGGGTAGTTGTGCCATCCTTCCGGCTTCCCATCTCCCGATCCGGCTTTGCGTTGCCATCCTCGCATCTAGTGCTTGATTGTAGTGGTCTACTATGTAACGCACTAACATCTGCTCTAGTTGTACTAGTGTTAGACAAGCTTCCGATTCGGCTTTATTCGATCGCTCTTTCACGTTACTACCTGTGTATCCTGGTACTGTGCAGAAGAATTCTCGATTGAATGTCCCAAACGGTCGCTCTACTATTCCTCCATCTGACGGTTTTCGTCGGCGGCACAGGACTATCCCTAGTTCGGTAGCTACTTGTTCTAAATGCTGCGAGCGAAAGTCTTTGCCTCCATCGGTATACAAGTACCTTGGCAATCCATAAGTCCCCCAACTCTGCTTCAATTCGTATGCACTGCTGTACTGTTTGGGCAGTATGGCATGGCGCAATGCCAGACACACTACTGCGGCACTTGGAGCATCAAATCCTATGTGCATTCCCATCATGCACCGCGAGTATGTGTCTACTACTATTGTTAACCAGGGTCTTCCCAGAATCTCTCCACTCATGTCTACTACCAGTAGATCTATTTGGGTGTGATCTACTTGCCACACTTGGTTCGACCATTCGATGTCTATCTCTAATCCCTCTCTACTGTTCACTTTTAACTGCTCTCCTCGCCAGCCTAACCTGCGTTTCTGTTGCTGCTGTTGTTCGAGAAGGGGACGTAGAATTCGATATACTGTGGGACGGCTCGGATACTCTTTGACTCCCTTCGCTTCTGCCTGTGCCTGCACTCTCAGGTACACTTGTGCCCGACTCATTTTCCGGCTGCCCCGATTCCCCACCTGGTAGGTCTTCTGAATAAATTCCTGCCACTCCCGGCTGGTCTTCGCTGCTCCCCGATCCGATCGCTTTTGTCTGGGTAAGCTCGCTATTCCTTGTTCTCGCCATTTCTTGAGCAGTCTTTGCACACTCCGAACACTTATCCCTAATTGCTGGGCTACCTGTTGCTGCACCCGCCCATAGCGTTCTGTTCCTTGCACTGCGAGCAATTTCTGTATTGCCTCAATCTGTTGCTGCACCTCACCTGGCAACTCTAACGGAGCATTTATTATTTCCCATTCTCCTGCTACGTTTTCCCTTAACACCAGTGAATCTTCCGTTTCTGGCACCAAATTATCTTCTCCGACTTTATTCGACTGGCAAGGGTACATGATCTCTCTCTCCAATCCCGGCTCTGCTTTGAATTCTAAGTCTTCCTTGGCTTCAAAAGCGACATTTATTGTGTTACTTTTTGTTTCTTTTTTTCACCCTCTATCTCTCTGTTTTGCTCTACTTTTTTTCTCTCTCACCTACATCAGTTCCTTCTGGAGCGACATTTTTCTCGATACTTTTTCTCTTATTTTCGCTTCTTCCCAGCCAATTACTTCCGTACTACATCCCTCAACCCCTTACTCCATCATCATTTCACTCCTATTTTTTCCCCGACACTTATCGTGACATTTCCGACGCTTACTGTGACACTCGACAAATGAGTAGTTAACTCATTGCGTCATAGATAAAATATCTCTCTCTATGTCGCTCTGTCATAGATATTATCAGGTGTGGAGCTATCCCGTCACCCATAGATATGTTTGTCCATACCATAGCGTCATAGATATACCGAGATTTTTGAGTCTGATTCTTGGAGCCAGGGGTTATACTTCTCCATTCCGTTGCGTCATAGATAGATTGGGGCTGTTGAGTTATTGCATCATGAATAGAGCGATCGCGTAGCGTGAGCGTGCCGTATAGCCCTGTCGGGCATTCAAGAAAAGGCGTATCGCTAATCTTGGAGCCAGCAGCCATATCTTTCCACAACGTTGCGTCATAGATAACCTGTTGAGTCATCTGGTCACGACTAAAGCGATCGCGTAGCGTGAGCGTGCCGTATAGCCCTGTCGGGCATTCAAGAAAAGGTGTATCGCAGCGATCGCAACAGCCTACCGTAAGCGTATCGCTAATTGCGTCCCGTTCTTTTGCCTCTTGTATATAGATACTTGCAATCCAATTTCTGAAGCGAGGGGTTATAACTTCCCATACCATTGCATCATAGATGACTTGAAGCTTAGTCAGAATCTCAGCAATATACAGGTGATGGAGATTTAAGTTTTGATGATTCTGGCTTTGATTTTCTGTTTTTGCAAAAAACTTCCCTGAGTATTGATGAGGCATCTTTACTTGTTTTGATGCTTCACCATGTCTTTCTGTTAAGAGAGCTAACTCTGCTGCTATCATCTGTTTTCAGCTATTTTGAGCCGGACGCTTGCTCTTGCTTTTAATCTTACTACAACTTTTTCCCTTTGATTGTTCGCGCCAGCGTGCAGTAAGAGCGTATCGCCATCAAGCATCTAACTGACTAATCTAATTCCAATTGTTGAGGCAAGCTGGCTTTCTCCTGTCCACCTTACGTAGTTTTCACCCTCGATAAATCGCCGCAGGTGGACAGCATCTAACCCTTATAGGGTAAGTATCACAGCCGTCCACCAAGTTTTAACTATCAGGGGAATAGTTCAAATATTTATGCCTGCTCTCTTGCTTTCTTTGGTGTCCTTAGTTTTTTCAAGAAAGCCTTTCTCGTTCGCGCAGCGTGGCGTTAGCCGTATCGCTTCCCCTGCTGGTGACGGGAGAGGTGACAGTTGAGGTGACGGTTGAATTCCTATATTTCATCAGCTTTTCAGGAGTTGTGACCCAAAACTTCCCCTATCGCCACAATAATCAAAAAACTTCTCTGACTCGCTTCCCAAAACAAGAAACATTTTTTCGGCATTTTCACGCCAAGTGTATCAGTATCCGTCACTTTGGCTGAACCGCTGGCACGTATGGATTGTGAACCGTCACCTAACCCCGTCACCCCTCACCCATTCCACATCAAAGTTGCTTCGATTCTGGGCCAGTTGTACTTTATCCAAAGGATCAGGAATTTATCAGTCTGATGACTACGTATAATAATACGTATATCCATAGAAAAATGTTTTCGCAGTCGGACTATGCTTATTGGAGCTATGCCGAGTGTTTACGGTGATGAATTAATCACCGCGACTGAATTGAATCGGCAACCGGGACGAGTTCTCGATACAGCTTGGGAACGTCCTGTGACCATCACTCGCAACGAGCAACACTTTGCCTTGCTGCGTCGTGAGCGCATGACCTACATGGTAAAAGCGGCTAAGATCAGCCAAGTTGTAATTGAGCTAATCGACGTTGCCTACCGTTTGCGTTTGGGTGAACAAATCGGTTCCGAACATCCATTCGGATGGCTAAAGGTCTTTGATAATGAAGAACTGTGCGAACTAATCGCAGAGGTAGAGAGTGCCTACCGCCTTGTGGGTTCAGACCCTCAAGCATGGGATCATCTCGATGCACTGATTCATGAGTGGCACGAAAGTGCTATAGCAATTAATAGCAAAGAACTGGCGGCAGCTTTTAATGATGAACTTGATGAGGTGTTACTAACTCGGCCAATCACGGAAAGCTCTTCTGAATCAGCTGAGGTATGACTCATTCATCACCAACAGAGCCCAATCAAGCTCATAGTGTGGGGCAGCCAGAAGAGCAATTGTCGTCTGAGTCATTAGTGCCACCAGAAGAACAATTGACAGCGCCACCAACTCTGGCTGATACTCCAGAAACCGTTACTCAACCAGCAACAGAAGTATCTGCATCACCTTGGCTAGTGGTCGCCAAAAATCGACGGGTTAACCGCGATTGGGAAGCTTTACTGCTGCGTGCCCCTGAAAATGCTCGTCGCTGCTATGAGGATTTATGTAATGCTCCTTAATTTGAGAAAACCAAAACGAGTTTTTCCTTTGAAAGGCAAAGTCTATAAAGGAGCGTGGGAATATGAAGTAACAAGCTCGGAGCGAGTGTTTTATTTGCCTGATGAAGAGAACCGAAAAGTGCTGGTTTACTACGCCGGAAAACATCCGAAAAGTGCTCCTACACCTCCGTAAAATCAGGCGTTGCCATTACAAATTGGCTGGTCTTTTCTGAAGTAAAATCGATAAATACAGATATACTTTATCCCTGCTTGCTTCTGATTGGGAAAGCCAAACCATATTTTAAGGTTTCTCTGACCTCTGACCGGACGTGGAAAGCTTCATTTAGCAGAGAATGGGGTACTAATACAGTAGCATAACCGCCAAAGCGCGTTTTTTCAGTTTTCAATTCAAATTACAGAATAAGACTAGTAGAAAAATCTGTTGCCTTCTCCTGATTGGTAAGAACGACTTTGGGAAACAGGAGTTTAATTTTTGAAGGTAAAACCAACATATATTGATAATTCCTCACTGGTCAACTGGTACAGACTCGGCTCATAATTTCCTGCTTTTGATGGGCTGTGGCGTTCAAAAACTCCCATAAACTAGAAAGGAGAAATCAGCCGTTCGCCTAGCGTGTGCGTAGCACGCCTCGACCACAGAAGTCATGGTATCGTTTAGGAACTATTACCCGTGTCAACTTCTTCCCACCCATGCCGCATTATTGCCCTCTTTAACCAGGCCGGAGGGGTCGCCAAGTCCACCCTTACCCAAAACCTGGGATACCACCTAGCACAAAGCTCTCATCGCGTCTTGCTCATCGACATTGACCCCCAAGCCTCTCTAACTAAATTCATGGGGTTAGCACCATCGCAGTTACAAAAAACGGTTGCCAATGCCATTATCGACGAACAGCCTTTACCCATTCACTCTGGCATTCATGGCATGGATTTAGCTCCTGCTAACCGACTTTTAAGCGGAGCGGAAATGCAGCTAGTCAGTGCTCCGATGCGGGATTTGCGCCTCAAAGAAGCACTCGAACCTGTTGTTGAGTCTTACGACTTCATCTTGGTAGATTGTCCTCCTAGCTTGGGATTGCTCTCTTATATTTCTTTAGTTGCTGCTACCCACGTTCTCGTCCCCATCGAAACCCATCTCAAAGCTTTTGAAGGGACTGACGAACTGTTACAAACTTTGACGCTGGTTAAAAACAAAGCCAACCGGAAATTACAGGTAGCTGGATTTGTTCCCACTCGATATGCCCAGCAGAACTCAGCTGATAAGAGGGCGTTAGGAGCTATTCAAGAGCAACTCTCGTCTTGGGGTCAAATCTTTCCACCTATTCCTAGAGCTACGGCGTTTGTCGATGCCACAGAAGAGCGTGCGCCCCTAGCCGTGTTTGACTCTAAACATCCTGCCGTCGCTATCCTCGAAGAAATTGCCCAATCTCTAGAATCCCTATCATGAACCGCAAACGCACTGCTAAACCCTATGGAGGTCAAATTACAACTCCCCCTCCTTCTTGGCTATCTCCACTTGAAGCTGATACTCCTCAAGCTGCCACTGAAAGCAACGTTAAGCTCACAGACATTCACCTCCCCCAAGAGCAGCCTAGACGGTATTTTGACCCCGAAGCTTTACAAGAATTAGTCTCGTCAGTCAAACAACACGGTATCCTCCAACCTTTGCTAGTGCGTCCTCTTAGTTCAGGAGGTTATGAACTGGTTGCCGGAGAACGCCGTTGGCGAGCAGCACAAGCAGCCGGACTTGAAGAAGTGCCAGTAGTAGTGCGGGAGCTATCCGACCAACAGGCGTTTCAGTTGGCTTTAATTGAAAACTTGCAACGAGAAGACCTCAACCCGGTTGAAGAAACTGAAGGCATTTTGCACCTATTGGCTATCAGGCTAGAGTCCAATATGGAAGCTGTCAAATCCTTGCTCTACCGAATGAAAAACGCCAATAGCAAAGGGGAAGATTCTAGGAGAAACGTTTCTCCTAAACCAGAAACTTCTTTGGCAACAACTGAAGTGGGAGAGGTAACAGATGAATCTAGGAGAAATGTTTCTCCTAATTCAGAAACCGACCCAGAAGAATTTAGGAGAAACGTTTCTCCTAACTCGGATGCTTCTGAGTCATCCAATGAGCAGCAAGATGTAAGCTCTGTTTCTCCCCAAAAAGAATCTAGGAGAAACGTTTCTCCTAACCTAGATGAGGAGACATTAAAAATCGTACAAGAGGTGTTTGATGGCCTGGGACTGATGAATTGGCTTTCCTTCACCACTAAGCGCCTTCCCTTGCTCAATCTGCCAAAAGAAATTCTAGCCGACCTGAGAGAGGGCAAGCTGGAATATACCAAAGCCCAAGCTTTAGCACGAGTGAAAGATAATGAACTCCGAAAACAATTGCTATCGGACACAGTTGCTAACAACTGGTCTTTGAGCGAAATCAAAGAACAAATCAAAGCCCGCACGGAAGCTAGTTCTACTCCATCTTCTGTTACATCAACCAGAGTGCCAGAGCGACTCAAAGATATAACCCAGCGAATCAGGAAACGTCGCCTTTGGGAAAACCCGGAAAAACAAAATCAGTTGGAAACTCTTTTAGGTCAACTGGAAGCCTTACTGAATGAAAATTAAATCTAAAAGATGAGGTAGATTATCACTATCGGGAGAGGTGACAACACGGTAACTGGATTGAGAATCGTGGAGCAAACGAATTGAATGGGCAAACCTTTATTTCAAGTAGATGGTTTCAAAGTTACAGATTCCCGAATTGTTGCAAGCGTGGCTTTCTTACATCCACATCGAAAATTTGTGTAATGCCAAAGTAGATGCTAGGGAGGACTCTAGCCCTCGCATCTGGGATAAAGGCGTGACACTCCTGGGAGACAAATTGCTGCTGGAAGAACCCCTGTTTAAAGAATTCAAGCAACAATTGAAAGACAGCAAGACCAACAGCAAGGCAAAAGAACTACTAATCGCTGTAGCATTCCCTCAGCTGTACGTCATCGAAGAAGGTTGCCGTCAATTCCGCCCTTTATTCACGATCGACATTTCCCCCATCTTTGCAGGGAACTACCGCAAAAGTGGATGGGATTTGACCGCTTTCGAGTTCCAGCCGATTATCCCTAACCTAATGGAATGGTACGGATTAGAGGAAGAAGCAGCCGAGAGTTTGGTTACTCAAGAAGGATTGAAAGTATTTCTAGAAACCACGTTCAATCGGCCCTTTAAGACACTACAAGACTTTATCGGACTGATTGAATTACCACCTTCTCCCGTGCGGTCAAAACTGCTCCCCTACTTGCTGAACTTTGGTTACGTTCCCTTCAACCATAATCTGAAAAAAGATTTGCAGAAAATCAACTCTGCTACCCGCTGGGATTGGGCAGTCCCGGAACATCCAGCTTACGAATACTTGCACGGACAACCCCAGATGCCTCAGCATGAGGTGTTATTTTTAGGGGCTTTTCCCATCTCACCCCCTGATGACTATCAAGCCTCAGCACTCAAACATTCTCAATCTAACCCGCTAACGGCTGTAATCGGACCACCAGGGAATGGCAAAACCACATTACTGTTGCACCAGATAGCTCAACAAGTGGTTAAACGAGCCGTACAATTAGCCACTGATGGGGAAGATGAAAGTAATTTGACGCTTGTCACCAGCACTAACAATCGTGCTGTCAATAATGTAGAAGAACTCTTAACCATCAACTTCCCCAGCGACCAATTTTACCTATCGGGAGGTTCCAAAGAGTTAGTAGACACTCAAGTTCTGCCTAAATTGCAAACTGCTCTTGAAATGTTGGCAGCAGAAACGTTTGACTCGGTTGTTTGGGAATCTACTAAACAACAATTGTTGGCTGGTGTTCAGCAATTACAATCCCATCTCAAGCAAGACGCATATTACCAACAACAACGAGGTGTTGATGAACAACTATTAGAACAGATTAATGGAGATATTGAGGTACTAGAACAAGCGATAAAGACTTCCACCTCTGACTTCCAGCATCAGTCACAACAGAAACCGACACGGGACTACTCGGAATTTCCACTAGAAGCATACCAGCAGATTCAGCAACACCTCAATAACGCTTGGCATTCCTTACCGCCTGTAGATTATTCGCAGCTTTCCGGTAAGGATGGCAACTGGTTGATTCAACTCTGGCACAGGATTCAAAGATTTTGGCAGGAAATAACCAAAAGCAGTCCTCGCTATGTTCTTAAGCGCTTGCATAAACAAGTAGAAATGCCCGTGTTAGCGACGCTGGCTACTCCCTTTCCTTTTCAAATTCCGCTGACGACTGAATCGTTAGCCGCAGCCCGTCAAAGTGTTTCTCAACTCCTTTCTGTAGCTTCTGATTGGCAACAACAAAATCGTCCTAGCAAGAGACAACAGCAGTCAGAGTCTTTACAACGTCAACTTACTGACTTGATTACTCGCCGTTCTCAAGTCCAAAACCGACTCACCAGCTATCCTACTAAAGATTTTTACAGTCGTTTCTACACTGACTATCATTCGTTGCAAGTGCAGTTATTTGAGTTGTCTTGGCAATTCCAACAACTTGAAGCCTTGCGACGAAAAGATGAAGTGATGGCTTCTATTAAAACTTATATTGCGATTTTGAATAATGAATGGGAAGCTTACCGTCAGTTAGCACTGAACTGGCAAAGTATTTATCGTGATATCAGCTTGTTGTTCCCAGTCTTTCTCAGCACCTTGCATTCTATCCGCCGTCTGTTCCCCTATCCTGATAGTGGCTGTATCGCTCGCGTAATTGTCGATGAAGCGGGTCAAATTCCTGTACATCAGGTATTTCCAGCTTTGGTACGCTGTCATCAAGCTTTAATTGTAGGAGATCCGTTGCAACTAGAACCAGTTGTCCAGTTGAGCAATCAGAAAAAAGAGGAATATCGCCAAACAGCTTTTTTGGAAAGTGGATTAACAGAAGAAGACTACGATTTGTATAGTCCGAGTGCTTGTACGGCTTATCACAGGGCTGCGGGAGTTTCGGGGCAATCTGGGGAGATTGGTAATGGTATTATTCTCAAACAACATTACCGTTGCGTACCATCCATCATCACTTTTTCAGACCGCCTTTGTAATTATGGCATGGCGATCGACACTCAAGAAAAACCTTCTCGACTGGGGACTAACTTGCTGGCTATCCACGTTGAAGGCGATTACTCCAACCACGTTAACACCCTAGAAATTGAGAAAGTTGCAGCTTTAATTGAGGAGTTGTTAGCAGCAGGTTATAGTCTTAATTCCCCTGACTCTTTAAACACAATTGGGGTGATTTCACCTTATCGCAGTCAAGCCAACGCCCTACAATTAACATTGCAGTCGAGGTGGAAAAACTTTCCCTCAGATAGCATTGGTACGGTTCACACTTTCCAAGGTGGACAAAAAGCCGCGATAATTTTATCGACTCGCCAATGCCATTCAACTGATAGCCTTTGGTTTATTAATCGCCAACCTAATTTGCTCAACGTTGCTGTTAGCAGAGCTAGAGAATTGTTTATTTTGGTGGGTAATTTGGAACGATTGAAAAAAGAAGGTTATACCAAACAATTAGTCGAGTATATCGAGCAATTTGGTGAGATTAGATAATATAGTTAACTCAAAATCATTCTCTCGGCTGAATTGTTCTTACTGCCACGCAATTAACCTAGAAGAACTTGCCAAATCCCTGAGCTTAGGAAAAAACAAGCAGGGATTGCATATATACACTTTGCAGCAATATGCCGTCACAACCACAACGGAAAAAGGAGAAGAGTTCTTCTTATTTGCTACGCCTGACTCCTGCTGAAAAAGACAGGTGGCATAAGATGGCATCGTTTTATGCTTTACCCTTAGCTGAGTTTATCAGACGACGAGTGGAAGGTCGTCCGGTTAGCCCGCCAAAAGTACCAGCGATTAATGCCAGAACGAGCGTACAATTAGGACAATTTAACTTGAAACTCAGAGGGTTAGAGAAAGATTTACAAAAAGCGATCGCTTCTACTGAAGCACAAAAATCTATCTCCAAACCAACTCACCAACAGTTGACTGAGAAAATAGCTGATGTGCAGAATTTGCTGATGGAAGTGCGCCAAGAGTTGCAGGAAGTAAGACTGCAATTATCTGGTGTTGATGAAAATTCTGAAAATGAAAGTGAGGAAATCTCAACGGAGTCGGACTTTGATGGGGAGGACTGGGACTGATGCTGACGAAAGTTGTCCCTACTGGTAGTAACCCCGGTGGTTTGTTGCGCTATCTCATGGATGAAGAGAAGGAATTTGAGTTGTATGGGGGTAATATAGCGGGACAAACTTACGGACAGATTATGGCAGAGTGGAGGGCTATCAGCCAGCAGAATTCTCGCACAGATAAGGATACTAAGCACGTTACTATGAGTCCGCATATCTCAGATCGCCTAACTCCAGACGACTGGCTAGACATCGGAGAATTTATGGTCAATGGGTTGGGATACACCAATAATCTGTGGCTGATAATTAAGCATAAACCCACAGAGAGTCAGTTATTAAATAATCCAGATGCACCGCCTCACGTCCATATCATGATTCATACATTTGAGTGCGAAAATTTTACTCGCATTAATGACTGGCAAGATAAAACAAAAGCTGAAAAACTGACGCGAGAAATCGAACAGCAGTGGAATCTTTACCAAGTTACTCCTAGCAGTGAGGCGGAATACTCTGCACCTACTACCGGACAAAAGCGCCGGATGATGCGAGAACAGCAGGATTTTGAAACCGGACTGCGAGATAAACCACCAGAAGAACCCACTAAGTTGAAACTGGAACGGTTGGTGGTTGCAGCAACCAGGGACAACCCTTCTATTATTACCTTTGTTGCCAGACTTCAAGACCAGGGGGTTGATGTTTACCCCACTATCATTGGGGATGAAATGAAGGGGTTGGCGTTTGAGTATGAAGAATTCCGGTGTCGGGGGTCTAGCTTGAAAAACTGTAGTTGGAGAAAACTGCAAGAAATACGGGGAGTTTCTTACGATAAGACCCGCGATTTGCCAATTTTACGAACAGTAGCAGCTGGTGAAAAGGTGCAGATGCTGCCAGAAGAGGAGGACTCTCAAGAGTTAGTGTCTATCAGTGCTAATCAGATTGAATGCACGGCGATGTTTGCATCTGATATTAACGAACTTTTGTTGTTGCACACAGATCGCTATGTTGATTCTGAGTTTACTGCATTGCGGATTTCCTCAGATGAAATTTCCCTGCGGCGCACGCCAAATCAATCTGAAATTCTGCGTGCTAAACGCAATGGCGACGCATGGGAGGCGCTACCTACGGAAAGTGAAATGACTTCCTGGGAGGTTCACGCTATGATCGCGCTTACAGAAAATTTGATTAAGGAATTAGAGAGTCAGTACTGGGAACAGCAACAGCGGGTGAATATTGTTGCACCGATTGTTGCGGCTGTTCTAAATTTGGAGGAGACAAATCTCTCGGTTGGCAAACACTACACTGCCGAGTGGGATGAGGAGTGTTTGACTTTGTGGGAAACTGGTAGTAAAAAGCCAATTATGAAAGCTGAGTGGGATGATGAGAGTCGGTGCTGGGTTGAGAACGGTTCTAGCTTGACTCAAGAAACCACCAACTATTTTCAGGAAAAGGTTTTACCGTTTATCCGACAGGCGATGCAACAAAAGCGGGAACGTGAAGTGAGCGATCGACACCAAAAAAGCAAGCAACAAGAATTGGAGTTGTAACGTGGGTTATCTGTTGTCAAAACAAGGTGGAGTTTGGTTGATAGGAACTGCCCATGCAATCCTTTGAAGCAGGCTTCATTGAGGAACAGTCGATTACCCAAGGACTCCTCCAAACCATCCGCCTGATTGGAGAATACAAGGGTAAGCAGGAGTTGTTCAAAGAGCAGGCACCTCAAGCACTGGAAACCCTGCGCCAAGTAGCCATCATTCAGAGTACCGAATCCTCCAACCGCATTGAAGGTATCACCGCACCTTTGGAACGCATCAAGGAACTGGTTGCTGAAAAAACTATACCGCGAGATCGCTCCGAACAAGAAATCGCTGGCTACCGCGATGTGCTAAACACAATTCACACCAGCTATGCCCACATCCCCTTCACACCTGGGGTGGTACTACAGCTGCACCGCGACCTCTACCAGTTTTCTGTTGGAGAAGGGGGACGCTGGAAGTCAGTGGATAATGAAATCAGCGAAACTCATCCCGATGGCACAAAGGTTGTGAGGTTTAAACCAGTTTCGGCTTATGCTACACCGGAGGCAATGGAACGCTTGCACGAACGATTCAATAGCTTCTGGCAGTCCGGTGAAATCGAGCCGTTGTTGCTTATTCCTTCTTATGTGTTAGATTTTCTGTGCATCCACCCTTTTCTAGATGGTAATGGACGGATGGCTCGCCTTCTCACCTTGCTGCTGTTATACAAAGCTGGTTACGAGGTGGGGCGTTTTATCAGTTTGGAACGAATTGTCGAACGCACCAAGGAAAGTTACTACGATACGCTTTACCAATCCTCGCAGAGTTGGCACCAAGGGCAGCATAGTTTGTTGCCTTGGTGGGAATATTTTCTGGGAGTAGTGGTGTTGTCTGCCTATCGGGAGTTCGAGCAGCGGGTTGGGTTAGTCACTTCGGTCAAGGGTGCTAAAACCGCGATGGTGGTAGATGCCATTAGCCATTTGCCTGTTGAATTCTCTGTCAGGGATTTACAGGAACGATGTCCCACTGTGGGAATTGACCTGATTCGTCGCATTCTGCGGCAAGAGCGAGATGCTGGACGGCTGGAATGTTTGGGTCGTGGCCCGGATGCTCGTTGGCGGAAGATATAGGTACTATACCTATTAATTAGGTACTGAGCAGCTATTTAGTACCTATTTAAGCTTGATTTCCGTTAGACTCTAAAGAAGTATTGTTTTACAACTCACATTCCGCATCCTCAAATGTCACACACGCTAAATGTAGTGTAGTTAGAGTTTTTGGTTGCTATATACGGATTGCTAAGTCGGTTATCATAGTTAGATTATTCCATCTGTGGTTCCCCAATGACATCTAAACATACTTTTGAGGAAAACTCAGACCCCTTAGCCAAATTAGACTACAACCCATTACTTGACTCAATTCTAGAAGAGCTTAAAAAAAATAATATTTTCAAGTTTTCCGAGGATAAAAATCGACTCTTAATCTCTGCTTACAAAATTGCCTATGAAATTGCTACAAAAAAAGAGAATTTACCAGCAAATCCTTTGACCCAAACTGTGGGTATCCGAGCAGCAACAGTAAATTTTAGTTCGGAAACAGAGTTTTACTCTAAAATTCAAGCTATCCGAGATGAATTGAAGATGCAACTCGATACTGTTGCCGGAGAGAACCAAACCAAAGCTTGTGTAGAGAATCTTTGTACAGAACTGTCTCAATTTAATAGTGATAAGGCAGCTTTACCATTTAACTATCCTTTTAACACAACCCACAGTTTTAGATCTCAGCGCTTAACTATAGAGAATAGTTTGGCTGAAACAAGACGCAATGGTACTCAATCAGTCATTAAAGCTCATCATCTCAATGTCCGGTTTGAAGGCTTGTTACAGTTTGATGAAAAATTATCTGCTAGCCTCAAAGCTTATATCGATACTATAGCTTCCCCCAATTCACAAGATTGGGAAGAACTGAACGATCTGTTGGCTAATATATCAAATCAAGACAAGGAAAAACCATCAGAGATTACAGAACTCAGAAAAATAGTAGATACTGAATCGCTACCAAGACTGCTGCGAGATGTCAAAATAGATTACCTAGAATACTTGAGAAACGAATGTGCCAAGACTAACCTCAGCAAAACTAATGCTCTGGGTTTTGAATGTTTAGAGACTTTGATTGCCAGACTAAAAGCATTTTCAAATTATATCAACAATCCAGAGTTAGATGGCCCACATTATGAAGTAAGTTACTTGAAAGAAACGCTTGATCTCAGGACTGCTTTCTCTCAAGCTAATGCTTTTGATATGCTACCCATCATCCCTGATTATGAAGGAGTTATAGGAGAAAGTATAGATAAAGATAGAGGCATAAAGGAATTTAATTTGGGTCTAAGGCTGAAACTAAATGGTGCCGTAAATGCTTATAACGAAGACTCGGCTCTTGATTACTACATGACTGAAATCGACCCCAACAGTCAACGTCACAAAGAGCAACTTAATGACCCAGCCAGAGCTAAAAACTTTAAAATTAAAGTTTTAAAAATTGCTTGCTTATATTATTTTATCTTTGCAGTTGATGAAAATGGAAAAATTCCAGATAAAAGTTACAATCCTATTGAAAAATTTGAGAAGGATGTTTTAAGTAAATTGAAGTCTGATGCTATTGATGATGCTAAAGCAACAGATACGCAAGTAAAAGATTTGTTATGTAAAATTAAAAATTTAATCTTAAATCAGAATGATTGGCAGGTAATTAGTAAAGTCAATGCTTTAAAAAGTTTGTTAAAAACTTTTCTTAATCAAAAGGAAATATTAGAGCCATTTTCCAAATTTGTACAAATATTTATTAACAAGAGTCTTCTCAAAAAGACACCAGCGAAAATTCTCAACTCTCGGAGTTTCTTTTCCCTTGATTTAAACCAAGAAGACCAATCGAAAGCTAAGGAAAAAACTAGAGAGGCTCTAGCCTATATCGAAGTCAAACCACCTGAAGTTAATCCAGAATCTTTAACATCATTGGCTGTCACTTTTACTTTTGACGATATTCGCTACTTTCCAGATGGCGAACAACAAGAATTTGCCATGAAACATGATATTTTTGGGATAAAAGCAATGCCTGTGGTATTTGCTCCACAACAGGTTAAATACACCACAAATAATCAAGGTGTCACAACAGAAGAATGGGATTATCACCCGATATATAAACAATATTTTAACAACAAAAAAGTTATCATTATTCCCTACAGATATCAAAATTTAAGAGAAAATATTTTTAATAAAATTCAATCTCCAGAAGCAAGAATATATCGTCAGGTATTTACAATTTTAACTTACTTATGCCTCAGCATTTGCAGGGAGCAAATAGCTGACAAACTATTTATCCCAATTTTTAGATTTCATTTCAGCGACATTACAGACACAACAGAAGATGAAGATTTTTTAAATTCTTTAACCAAAGCTTTAGCCCACATCCTACGAAGAGACTGCCTTGCAGATGCCCAAGGACTTAACATTAAAAAATTTGGGATGCCAGATGAAAGTTTTAAATTTCGCGTACAACAAGCTCTTTCATCAATGTATTCCTTAGTTCCGAAAAAATTTAAGTTTCAAAGCGGATACGAACCTCAACTAGATAAGCTGGCAATTATTGTAGTTTCTAGCTGGTTGAGTGATGCAGTATGGGATGAAAAAGATCGAGATACCAGGAAATCTAATATATATGGTGAAATTATCCTGATTAACAAAGTATCTGATACAGTCATAAAGATTGAACCATTCAAAACATTTTCTGACAACGAAAAGCATTATCGGATGTACAAAGAGCCAACGATTGTCAGCGATGAAATTACCAAGCTTTATCAGCAGGATTATCGACATATTTTATATATAGCTAAGGCTCCTTATACGAGAAGCTTGGGTTTAACACAATTTGAATCAGATCCAGAATCATTATTTTTCATGTCTCAGGATGTAATCAAGTATCTGAAACAAGGGAAGCCAGATATTAAGCTTTACCCAGTGTTTATGGATACATACCCTGCCATAAACCTCACTTCTGGAAAAATAGATTCTTTTTATATTCCAGATATCGAAGAGTTGGAAAAACTATCTGTAGACAAAAGCCAAAAAACTAGAGTATTTCTCAATCTTTTCACTGGTCGTTCAGTAGATAAAAAGCGTACTATTTTTAATAGCGTAGTCTGTTACAGCACTCTCTTAAATATTTACGATCCTTCAGACACCAAAGATATTATGATGGGTTTACTAGACAAAGACTCAACTTTACAACAAACAATTTTGCAGTATATTACTCTGTTTCATTTCTCCCGATACGAAGTCAATAGAAACATAGCATTTAAGCTTAATCCTTACAGCAAGTTAATTGGTGATGAAGGTATCGGTACAGTCTCTACTTTTACTTACACAAATAGAAATGTAAAATTTAACAACTTAGCCTTCTTGACCAGCATCAGGAGTGCGCTTTATGACAAAAAATAAGTTAGGCATCAGCTTAGGTCGGGTATTTGAAATAGGTTTTAATATTGGCTTTCTTACTTACTTTCAGCAATCCAAATTTCAACAGCCTTATGGCGAGATTTATCTGCAAGGTTTAAGTCAGGTACACTTGCACAAAATCCAGCAGGCTATTGCTAAAGATTACATTGATAAATCTCATAAAGAAATTATTGGAGATTGGGTCAAGTTATTTCTCCAAAAAGGGTGGGTATCAGGTTATAGCTTTGTGCGAGAGTATAGAGAAGCAACTGGCTGGCGTAGTGATAGCAAGATAGAAATTCTCTATTTTCAGTGCGATTTCCACAACGAAAATGTCTTTTACACAATTCCAGAGAAAGATGATTATATTTACTACAAAGAAATTTTGGATAGTCAAGGCTTTGAAAATGTTGATATCAATTACTACAAAGACACTGGCGAGTTTCTCAAAGCCGACACTCTCTTGTTAACTCGATATTTAGGTAAGTATTATCGAATTCTAGTTGTAGACTTATCCACCTTTACAACTTCAGCTATTCATTCTGTAACTAACCTACATAATATCCAAACATTGAAAGACTTGCTACGTACCGAGTTGAACTATGTGCTATCCAAGTCTAGATTTTGTGGACTCGACATTGATACGGGTAATAGTGCTGATAAAAACAATCAGCTAAACGAGATTTACTCCAAAGACTTGGCGCAATACTTTTCTGCTTTCAAGACTAAAGATAAGGAAGCAGTTAAGGTTATCCAAGCTTGTAGTTACGCTTGGAGTTTTTATAAATTTCTGCTGTCATCAGGTAAAATCGCACCAGCAGATGCAGTGAAATTTAACTGCTTTGGGTATAGTGACAGAATGATTAACGGTATTGCCCTAACTAAAGAAATCAATGAGGGCGAAGATAACCTGGGCATTTTGAAGACTTGTTACTATATCTACAAAGAAAAAAGTTTCAAAGATATTGATGATAACCGCAGCCAAGTCCTTGAAGTGATTCAAAGCAATGCGGCTAGAAGCTTTCAGGATGGGAGAAAGTTTGTTAAGGACATAGTTGAGGCTAAAAAAGACACAATAACCTGTATTAATCACCAGGAAGTCTTTGAGGCGAAAACAGACTTTTTCAATACGGCTGACTTGATTCCTGAATCAGTAAGGCTTTCGCTAAATCTAGGACAAGAAGAAATTGAATTGAGAAATGCTCATGCCAATTTGATACAGCAGGCACTTAAAGATACAACTAGACCATTTTTATTTTTGACCGGAAATCCTGGTATTGGTAAGACAACCGCAGTAGCAGAACAATTTCTTCAACAGACCGAGCAAGGGTCGCTTCTGATTTACGTCAGCCCTCGCATTCAAGTTAACCGCGATATTGTAGATAAGTTTATAGACAAAAATAGCGGTCTATTACGCTCCGACAATTTAATTTGCATTAACACCAACAAAGCCATACTTGATGCCAATAGTGGTTATGCTGTCGAATACTGTAGCAACAAATTTCAAGGTGATTTTGAAAGAGGACGGCAAGTTCAATTCTTGGATGCTAGGAACCTAAAAGATAAATCATTTAAGCGCCAAAGTCGATTTTCTAGATACACGGATAACCTAGTACAAGTGGAAAAACCTAACCAAAAAGGAGTTATAGCAAGCTTATGTGAAGCAATTCACACTTGTATTATCGCTCCTGACTTACCTAATAATATTGTTGCTACGGCATCGATTCAGTCCCTAAAGGAAACGCGCTACGGTAACACTTTAAAGCATTTAAGCAGAATTTTTAGTAGTGCTTATAATTCTTCAAGCCAGCATCGTGGTGTTATCCCAAAGAAAATGAAAGAACTCGCTAATCGCCTGAAAAACATCTTCATTATGATTGACGAAATTACGGGTTCTCCAGAAGGAGTAGCTTTTCTGCATGGCATTATAGAGTTTATTGAAGAATATGATTTACTAAATCCTGAATATGGTTTCAATATTAAAGTGATTACTGCCGATGCCTCGCTGACTATACAAGACGTAGTGAATAGCCATCTATCTGACAGCAAGGTTGAGGGAGATAAAATATTTGTTAGGCAAGTTTCAGGCTCAATGGGTAAATGCTTGTCAATTGAAAATTTTAATTTTATAGGTAAGCCTGCAACTCTTATTAATGCGAATTCCTATCCCGCTTCTAAACTTACTATTGACTATGACGTATTTATCCAATCAGTAAGTTCAGAACAGAATATAGAGAGCGATTTCACTTTAGAGAATAAAGTAGTTGACAAAATTCAACAGGATATTCTTCGGCTACTGGCGATAAATGACGGTCAGATTATAGTTTACATTCAGAACAAAGAGAGCCTCAAGCGGTTAATTAATGATATTGGCAAAACGCGACCTAGCTTTAAGCTGCATGAAGAATATCTGGAAATCCACGGCGACCTTTTAGATTGGGAAGAAGTGGAGATTCAAAAATACCAAAATGAATCCAAAATTAAAGTAGTATTTGTGACTGCCGCTGCATCTCGCGGCTTATCTTTCCATAACGCCAAGTATATTATTGTAAAAATTCCTGGGTTCCAAGTTGAGCAAAATTTGATGGAAATAATTCAGGTGATTTACCGAGGCAGAGGAGGTGATTTAGATAAAGGTGAAAAGAACCTGATTTTTTACTTATCCGATAAAGCGGTTTATTACTCCAAAACAGCCGATGATGATGGAAAGCCATTAAGTACAGATGAATCAGAGAAACTTGCTAAGCTGTCTTTACAAGAGAGTTGTTTGAATGTGCTAAACATTCTAATTATTCTCAAAGCTTCTATTATGACTAGGATTATGGGATCAGGTCAAATAGGTAGAAAGCGTTACGTGATTATTCCTATTGGAGGTAAGTCGCTGAGTCAAGCAGGGGAAACATTTATTGGCTCATTGGCTAACTTATTGAAGGAAATTCGTAAACTGCACAAAAAACAACCAGGAGATAATTTATTACGAGATGTAGAGAAGGCTTTGGACGAATTGCTTGCTGTCCAAAAAATTGAAATTAGCTCTCTGTCTCGAAATTCATTACTCTCTTCAGATGGGGAAGTATCCTATTTTTCAATAGGCTTTAAAATCTTATCACAAATAGAGAATAGCTTAGATAATTTGCTTAGTCTCCCACCTATTGAAAAAACATACGTCAGAGGTAGTTTGCTAATTGTGCCGTTATCTAAAAAACTTGTAAAAGAAACAAATTACATTGACTTAGACAAAATTATTGACCCTGAACGAAATAAAGAATTTATCAGTAAACTTCAGCTTTTGGTCAAATCAGGAAAATACCCGAAACAAATTACTAGAGCAGTAGATTCTCTGATAGATTTAGCGCAAACGCTCTTTAGTGAATTGGAGCGATCGCAAAAACTAAGCCAGACTTCAATGTGTTCAGACCGTTATTACGCTTTGCCCATACAGACATTTATAGCTATTAATGCTTTTGAAGAATATTTTGCAGACGATAGGAGGGTATCTAATCCATCCTTTAGGGATATTTTGGCAAAGTATGTTCAGACACTTTCTTTAGCACACAACATTATACCGATCGACTCTAATTATCAAAATATCCCCTATGTCGTCTTTAATAGTGGTGCAATGGATAAGCTTGGGAAAAGTCTATTTGATGAAAATCAGCTTTTTCAGTCGAAAGAAATGAATATTCTTAATCTGATTCTTTCCCAAGAAGATTGACTTCAAATTTTAACTGACAAGACTAGACTGAGATAGTGGATATTTGAGATAACGATATTGGAGCTATAGCTTAATCCAAGCCGCCATCCCACAGACCGATAAACTGCTCTTTCCCAATTAACTCAGATAAATTAGGGTTTTTCCATAGTGTTTTTCTGACTCCAGCCTCTTCTGTTTCAGCACTGATATCTCCACCATAAAGCAATATCCGGCTGAGAGCATTATTAAAGAGGCGACACACTACTTCTGGTAAATGCAAGCACCCATTACAAGCTCCACCTAAAGTTTCTTCGCAGTAGGGGTCAAACATACAATCACCTCTTTCTTGCAAAAGGCTCTGGAATGCTTGGTCTAGACGTTGTTCAAAGAAGGTTTTCAGCCCGCCAAGAGAAAATTCTTGTAAGCGATTTACAAAAACGATGGTTTGGTTGAGACTAAAAAGTAAATGTTCAGAAAGAGCAGTTTCGCCGAAGCTACTTTGGTCAGCGATCGCTTTTATCAAAAGATGATTAGCACTATGTAACGCCGAACTTACTAACCAGGGAATTAGAAAATCTGGAGACAAATTATCATCAAAAGCTGGCCCACTACGGCTAGAAATCCGACTGTGACGCTCCAAAAGCCAAAGTGTTGGTTCACTGATGCTAGCTGGAGCGGGAGCTAAATTATTGGCATGGAGCCATTTCACAATCCGTTTAGCATCAAACTGAAAGGAAAGTGCTTCTGTTGTTAGTTTATAAACAGGCATGGGAATCCAGTTTCCCTTTGGTTCCTCACCCGGTAAATCAAAGTTTTCGCGGTCAAATGCCCACAATACAGCAGCTTCTGGTTGGTGAGATAGGCGAGTATACCCATAAGCAAGATGCAAAACAGGTAAGTCTTGAATCACCGTAACCTGATTAATTCCCAGGCTTTTACGCATTAAATCCCCTGCTGCTTGTAGATTGGCACAGAAGGGAGAGCTAATTTTACCTAAATCCTTGACAGTATCATCAAGGGTTTTACGTTTTAAATCCAATAGCACAGCATAGTCGCTCAGTTGCTCTCGAAGAGTACGAGCATTATCCTGCGCTGTTGTTAACTTTTCTCCAGCATCGCGCGTTTCTCTTTCAGCTTTAGCATCTCCTAAAAGTTGTTGGGTACTTGTAGAAAGTTGATTTAATGCTTTTCTTAATTCCGCAACTACTGGGCCTCCTGCCTCACTCTCTTGAACTTGTTTATTATTAATGAGAATAGTTTGAATAGTTGCATCATCTAAACCACTTAATTTTAGTGTTTTGATGAGTTGCTCTACTTGCTTATCGTCTTCCTGAGTTCCTTTACCAACCACTCGGATCATGTCTGTTAGTTGAGAAATGTTTTCAGCTTGATAATTGAAATAACCTAGATGAATAGAAAGAATTGCTGGCAGTGATTCAGGACATCCTAAAAAAATTTCGACATTTGAAGTAGGATTAATACGAGAAATTGAATGAACCACTTGCAATTTGCTATCTGAAATGTTTGTTAGTCGCATTATTAAGCTAGGTTCATTTCCAGTATCTAGCTTTATTTTTTCAATAACTTTTTCGCTTTTTATAGGAGAATTTTTTGGCAGAAATTGCTGTATATCTTGTGCATGACTACAATTAGGTACTTTACAACGCCAACGTTTGCGAGAACCCCTTTCCAGAATGAGATATTTGTAACTATGTTCGGGACATTCTTCAGGGCGGAGTTGAATCATTGTGCCGTCTACATGAGCAAACACAAAGGGAATTTCATTTAGTATCGGATGACTACAACGATGACAGGGAGCATCCGCTTCTCCTTTCCATTGCCTCATGTAACGAATTGCTCCACATTTGGCACACTCTCTGACATCTAATCTCTTTCCAAAAACAGATGTTGTCAATACAGGTACTAATTCTGCTTTTCGTTCAAGGAATTTTTTCATCTGACTATCCAGATGTTTCCAGCGATTTAATTCTTGACGTATAACTTCAGGTAAATCTTTACTAAGGTCATATACTCTACGGACATCATGTTTTTTAATTTCAATTGTCCCCGTAGGAATTGTAACAACAATTCCTGGTTCAAAGCGGCGTAAAACTTGACCTTTAGAACGACTATATACTTGCTGATTCATATATTCCTCTGTTAAAAGTAGTTACTTCCCAATAATACGAATACCTGCATCTACATCCCTAAGAGATAACAATAAGCGGAAATCATGAGGGATGTCATCTTTAGTTAGACCACTAGTTACTTGTTTTGGTTCTTCAGGTTTTTGTACAATACGGTCAATTTGCGATAAAAAAGCCTCTTCTAGTAAGCTAAGTGCTGTTTGAAAAACCTCTCCTTCTGGCAATTTATCTGGATTAAGAGTTGTAGGAATTTTGTTAATTACCGCGCTGATATTAATAGCTGAACGTCCCACCCCCATACCATAAATTAGATCTCGCAATTTATCAAGTTTATCTAATTCTGCTATATCTATTTCCTGATTTCCTGGTCGCGTTGCAGGACCATCAATATGCAATAAACGCCCAAGCAACAAACCAAAAGCTGTTCTATAAAGTGCATTGTGAGCAAAGCGGTCAATAGGAACAGCTTCCACCATTTGGTCTAAATATTCATGCGCTTTCACAAAATAGTCGAAAATTCCTCTTTCACGAGCGCGTTGCGGTCTGAATAAAATAAACACTAAACCAGGAACAGTTCGTCCAGCACGACTTGATGCTTGGATATATTCAGCCGTTGTGCTGGGCCATCCATAAAACAACATTAAATTGAGTCGGTCAATATCCACACCATGAGAAATTAAACTGGTTGCTACTACATCTGATAATCTTTCTGGGTCATCTTGTTTTAAATTTCTCTGTGGTGTTTCCATCCGCTTGAGAACTTCTTTAACTACATCAATGCCATCATCACCAGAAAGAGTTATTGCTTCTGGAAGCATAGCATTGGCTTTGTCTTCTCCAAACTGTTCTCGTAATACTGCTTTTACTTGTTCATTAATAGAACGTCGAATATCAGAACCATCATTTTTTGAGTTTACGTAAGTACAGCAAAGGTCATGCTCATCAACCAACTGCAAAAATTCATCATCATTTAAAGAACCGAGTCCATACTCAACCTTATATTTTGTAGGTTCATTACGAATAATTTCTAACTCAGTTCGCAAAGATAAAATTAAAGCCATTGACGCATCAAGGGCATTTGCGGCTGTCGGGCGTAGTCCAACAAAGCCTCTGGTTACATAACGGCTATGCTCGTTTGCATAAAAACTGCGCCCCTGAGCAGGCCCTCGCACTGGAAATTGAGATAATTCTCGCCAGTAAAGATGCCTGATTTGTTGTTCTGCCCCTTCAATCGTTGCGGTTGCTGCTAGTATTTTAGGGCGGTTAGCTCCTCGTTCTTGGTGAATAGCATCAATGAGAGCTTCATAATGACCATCAAAAGTCCCCAACTCTTCACGCAGGAGGTGTAACTCATCCTGAAAAATGATAGGGATACCAGGGTCAACAGGTGGTGTGGAGAGGGATTTTAAATTTCGACGAGTACATCCCCCCACAGAATTTTGTTTGTGACAACTACAGTTAGCAACAAAACCATGCACCGAGCATTCATGTGATACGGCACCAAATAAAGTTCGACTAGCAGGACGGAACGTAATGTTAGCAATTTTATCGAGAGTTCCTACCAGCAAAGTCGGTAGTCGGCTATAAATATCTTCATCAACAATATAGAGTGGAATTTCCCGACCACAATCACCTTGAGGTAAAGGTTCATTGAGAGGGCCACAGCGATGTCGAAGTTCTTTGGTTTGTGAATCAATAAAAGTGTGAACATTTTCCGATCCACAATAAGGGCAACGCATCACCATACGATACTGCTGGATAGAGCTAGGAACGTAGTAGCCAACATCCGCCAAGGTTAAATATTTAGGAGGTTGTACACCCGCAGCCTGCATCTTGCTTTTTGCTTGCCCTATATACTTTTCGGCTTCGCTAGGAACAGATTTAAGAGAGTTAGGGCTATTATCTCGACCGCCGTAATAACCCACTGTAAATTCAGGTGTTTTAGCTAAATCTGGTTGTGTTTTTCTAATTTCATCAGCAACAACCAAAGTATCCAGAAAGCGCTGCAACTGCTGATAAGTTAGCAAGCGTAAAGGATACCGTAACCAAGCTACTACACCCCAATCTCGACCCCGCAAGCGATCGAAAAATGCTTGAGTCAGAATAATTCCCATCACAGCCTCAGATTTACCGCCGCCTGTTGGGAAATGAACCACAGCAGCATGGTCAACCTGTGCTAGAGCGTTACTAGCAAAATCTCCTGTCCATTGTCGCGCTGCTAAAGCAGCAAGGTTAGAAACAATATAAACTATCTGAAAAGGTCGCCAGTTTTCATAAGGAGATTTATTACGCTGTTTGCGTTTATCGTCAATTTCGGCGAACGTTTGGTTCATTAGATTAAAAGCTCGCCGCAACTGTGCATATTTTGGATTTGATAAGACCTGAATACCTAACTCAAACCGCTGAATTTCTTGTTGAAAATTGTCCAAATCTTTTTGAGCATCAGAGCTATGTTGAGTCCCTCCTGTTTGTGGATGTTTTTGGTTAATTAACCCTTGCCAATTATCTCGATACTCCTGCATTTTTTCTAAAATCGTTCGGAGTACTTGAAGGTCAGCATCTCCATCAGCTTTTGCCAAATTCTTAAAAGGCGCTTGAATGCCAGCAGTATAAAGCCTTTTTTGCCAATAAATTGGTAAAAATTCAGTCCATATCCAAACTACATCATTATTAATATTCTCAAATTGGGGTGTACAGTTAATTCCTTGAGCAGGAACAGTGGAATTAACTTGATAAGATATTTGAAAACGAGATAATTCTATTGGTTGCCAAATTTCTTTCGGTAATTTAACTTCCAAACAAGCTCCAAACAAGCCCGTGTCTCTTGGGTCGCCGAAAACATCAATCTGGTCACTCTTGTTTCTCAAAAATAGCCGTAATCTCGTCTGACCCCCTAAATTTCGCTTTTGCACTTCTACCGTAACTTTGAAGTTAACGGGAGCAACTTGTCCCGGCTGAATCTCACTATCAACAGCCGTACTATCGTTCTTATTTTTATTCTTTTTGTTAGCCACTCGCTTACAGAGTTCAACCTGTAATTTTTGATGATTTTCTTTAACAAAGGTAACTTCTTGGTCAGTCAAATCATCAATAGTTGGTTTGAGTTCAAAGAGCCAAGCCAATGAATCATTCTGATGTGCTTCGGTTATCTTTTTTAGTTGTTCTGTAATGTCCTGATTAAGTTTAGTGAGGGTAGGAGAACCATCAAATAATAAATCTTGAATCCTCGAATTGACAGAAGCACTGACATCAAAACGCTGCCACATTGGGCGGAGTGACCTCTCAGCAGCTTTACTCAAATCGAGCTTAGGCAAGAAAACACTAAAACGAATTTTTAATTCGATCGGCAACTGTTTCTTATCCCAGTCTGGTGCTAAATTAATCGCTAAACCACAGTTACTTGGACGAAAATTATTTTGCTGCTCGCTGCTGACTGTTGAAGCAGCTGGTAACGGCGAGAGGTAGCCAGTTGGCATCAAACGTCTAGGTTCAGTGGAACTTCTGATAACGCTTCGATGCTCAGATGTTCCTGTAATATGACCCCGTATGCGCCGATAAAAACTCTCAACAAATTGCAGGTGCTTTTCCTGTCTCTTAGAATCATATACATTCAACCCTTTATCAGTGAGAATTGATTCAGGGTCAGTGGATGAAGAGTGAGTAGAAAAATTATTAAGCACTTTTTGTTTGAAAGGTTTTTGTAAAGCTAATGCTTGTTCTGGAGTACCTAAATCGCCAACTTCTTGAGGTAATTCAATAGTATCACCCTTATAAAACTGCCGGACTAAGTTCATCACCTCACCAACAATATGTTGGTTAAATTTAAAAGTTTCTCCAAAGTCACTTTCATAGCTGATAATTTGCAGCTGACGATTTGCAATCCGATCAATTTTTCGAGAGAATCTGAACTGGCGCTGCTTATCCCCAATCGACATCCAGACCTTGAGGGAGTCGTTGTCAGGCATAGGCTGAATGTTCAAGACTTGGGTTTTCATAATTCTCGCTTGTAAATACCTTGACCCGTCCAGTATTGTAAGAATTCCTCTTTATCCATTTTATACTTGGTGCCATCCCACGGGTCTCTGATTAGGATTCTCCCAATACCATCAAAACCATCAACGACGACTAAGTGAGCCAGACGCACCCGCACTCCATGTTCTCGAAGTTCTGCTATCCAAGCTCCTGTGGTCATTAATACCTCTAACACCTCGGCAGAACTAGCTTCTGAAATTAGGAAGTATCCGCCAACCCACCGCCTCAAATCACTAGGATCTAGTTCATTGAGTGTCTCTGTTAGGTCAGGAACAGTCACGGGTGTTCCCCTAATAGTCGCAATTTCTTCCTGGCCAATGTTATTGACTCCCTGCTCTCTCAGTAACATCTCAGCACAGGCAGGACCACAGCAGACGCGGTCTTGCTGTTTGATAACCGTTGGGTCATCGACTTCATCAATAACTTGCCAATTCCCACCTGCACCAGAAAGTTCAGGCGTTGAGTTCTCAGTATTCAATCGTCTCCCAACAGTAGCTAGTCAGTAAAGTGATTAATGCGTCCAAGTGCTATCTAAAATAAAGTTATGGGTATTTTTAGCACAAAAATGCCCTACTCTTGATTAAATCCCTTGTGCAGCTTACAGGTCAAGGTACTCAGAGATAACCATATAATTGAGAGGCTCAGGCAACAACACTAGTTAACTTAACCAATCTGCTCATTCTCTAAAAAGACGATTAAAGGGAAATTCAGGAGAATGAGAAATTAGTTTGGGTTGGGACTGAACTTTTAGAATCTGCATAGCTTCTCGTAATTCACCAACTGTGATGAATACTTGCTGATATTGAAAGACAATTTCATCTGGTTTTCGGTCTTTCCATCCTTCTTGAGCGCAGGTAGATATTACTTGCCCAAGTTGTCTACGTTTAATTCTTAGTTCATTAGCCTTTTGCCAAAATTCTTCAAAACCTGAACGAGCTAATGGCGGTATAAACCAAAAGAAATGTTCTTTCTCACGAGGTAAGCTCAAAAGGTCATCACCACTCATCCAGTTATATTGAATTGTTTCTTCACCAATAGGTAGACCTGTGTCACTAAAAAGTTGGCTGCACACCGTTTTCAAATTGGAATTGGAATTTTTCACCTGCTGTTTGACTAATTCACGCCAACCCTTCAGTAACCCACGATAGAGTACATTAACTTTTGTATCTTCTAGCAAACCTGCCTTCTGAGCAAACAACTCATCTCTGTTCATGCCATCAAACAGTACAACCTTTGTTCCAGCAGTAAGCTCTTTCACATTAATAACGTGAGCTTGTTTACCCGATAACACTAAAAACTCGCTACTTGGTGCTGTTCTGATTTTCAGTCCTAGCTCAAACTCTATTAGAAAGTGACAGTCTAAGTTTCTCGAAATAGCTTCACTCAAGCCAGAATCTAAACCTGTTCCAGTCAAGCTACTAAAACTTTCTTCTAGTTTTGATAAATTAATACTCTTAGATAACTTAGCTTTTCCTGTATTTACTACTTGAACCGATGTATAGTGGGGACTAAAACTATAACTTCCTACTTGCTTGTTTTCAGTTAATGCTAACCAAGTTTTCCGATGCCATTCTCTAGCATCAACTTCTAAATTGCTCCACCACCTTTCAGCACGCTCAGATAAAACTGACCATAGTAATACATCTATTTTCCGAAAAAAAGTCGTTTGTAAGAGATCGCGGTAACAAGCTTTTGGCTGACCTATAACTATCAATTTTTCTCCACCTAGACCGCGAATTTGGCTGATTGGTAAAATTTGAGGCATCGATGAAGGACTGTGACTTCCCGTTAAAAACTGTTCTAAAGCATTGGCTCTTTCTGCATTTTCCAAAGCCACAATAGTTGCTTTATCTGCTGCTTTAATAATTTCTATGAAAGGATTGTATTTGAGTTTAGATAACCTCATCGCTAAGGAATTTAAGTTATAAGACAAAATTAATGCCTTGTCATCTTTACATTTATTAGAAGCGGATTGCAAACGCTTAAATGCGCTTTCTAGAAATTCCCCCCAAAGATGATAAAAAGGTAATACTGGTGCCGAGAGATGTCGCCATATTTCCCATCCCGTAGCCCAAACATTTCTCAAGTTTTGCTGTTTGGCTAAATCAAGCAGTAAATCTGAAGCTTCTTGAAAAAGTTCAGCAATTTTTTCCTCATCTTCTGTATCAAAGTTAAAGGTTTTAATAATTACCTCTGCCTCATTTAGGGCATGACGTTTTCTTTGAAGTATTAAATAGCTCTCCTCTATCGGATGAGAAGTTACACCATTAGTAAAAAGACTAGGCTCTGCTGGATATGAACAAAGAGCAAAGAAGTCGATAGGCCAGAGTTTAATTCCCTCGCAATTATTGTTCTCATGGTACTCAATATCTTTCATTACCCAAGGCGGAACAATACTTACCATCGGAATTTGTTTGTGTCTGCAAACACTAGCTAACTCAAAGGCTCTCTCCCCAAAAGCAGATGGGGATGGATAAGTTCGTCCAGATGGATCGTCAAGTACAACTAAAGAACAATATCTAGATTTCTTCAAAAATTCAATGGCTTCTGAGAGCGATCGCACCATAACCACTCTCAGCCGCTCACTCTTTAATGATTCATCAAATCTATAAACAGGTAAACAAACAATTCGCTCGTTTAAGTCGCAGTGAGTATCGTATATATCTACAAGATTAAATGCTTTGGTTGTTCTTAAAGTTAAGATTTGACCATTGTCTTGAGGTCTAATCCAGATTACAAAGTCTTTGGCTGATACAGCATGATGAGTGTTATAAATATCCCTTTCTTCTCTAGGCAGGTGTGCATAATATGCGATTAATAATATTCCTAAAGATACGGGAGAGACAGGAAAACTAATAAAAATTTGATGGCTCTTAGAAATACTTATAGCAGATAAATAAACTAAATCTTTCTCTAATCTATGAATTTGAATTGAGTGCTTTTTCCTCTTTAGACATCCCAGTAAGGGGTCTAATACCTGGTGCATCCATTCTATCCTCAAACTTTCTGTGAAAATCTCTCCCCATAACCGTTGTTCTTGACAAATTTGCTGTTTTTGTGAGTACACGAAGGAAGTAAGGAGAATTTCCTCCGATATCTGTTCTCCGAACACTCTGCTATCCTGCTAAATACTTGTTACTTATAGAATGCCCAAAGTAGTACCAACTGCTAACAAATGAAGTTAATCTAGTTGAGCGAGAAGTGAATTAGCGATCGAATAAGCCAGTATGGGTGGTACAGCGTTGCCAATTCCTTGAACAACTGAATGATACTCATGCCCTAGTCGAAAATCGTCTGTAAAGCCCATTAATCGAGCTAACTCACGCGGCGTGAGCGCTCTTTCATACTTGTAGTGGTAAGCAAAATCTGCATGACCTTGTACTGTGGGACTATGCCCTTCTGGAAGTAGCCGACGATATGCACTGTAATGACTGCGCCTAAGTTGCCCACTTGTAGGATCGTCAGGAATCTTATAAGTTAAGGGTTCCGGTAAATCTCGCCAGTTTCCACCAGGGACAATTGCCTTTAACCGCTCCCTGGTTTCTGGTCGTATGCGTGGAACTGCATGACCATCGGTTTCTTGAACGTCCTGTCTAGCCCATTTTTGATAGGCACTCTGGGGTGGAGTTGCGTAGGGATGAGACACCTCAGTAGTTTTGGCTTCCAGGATTGGCAAATCTGAGATTGCCTGTTCCACATTGACCAAGTGTGGGTCATTTGGGTCAAGTAGACGAGAGCACCAAGGTTCTTCAAGTTTTGGACAGTAGACTATCTTCCCATTCTGCTCATCTCTATTTAGCCAAAATTGATGATGAGGAATATTTAAGCCCGTTGGAATAACGGGAACCCGCCCAATATCCCATTTCAGCCCTACTACGAATAATCTTGTACGTCGAGAAGGATTTCCAAAGTTTGCTGCTTCTACTACTTCATAGGTAACTCGATAGCTGTTTCGTCCTTTCAATTTTCTTAGAAACGGCTGAAAAACTCTAGAATTTTTTAGTTGAGGTACATTTTCATAAATAAAAGCTAGTGGGTTTAATTCACGTACAATCTCAGCAAATTTGATAGCTAGACGGTTATGAGGATCTGAATGTGTATCTTGACCATTCCGAATTTGTGTGAATCCCCGGCAGGGGCTACCGCCTACAACTAAATCTACTCCCTTAGAAAATTGAACTTTTGTTATTAAATCTCTGATATTTGCTTTTTTAGAAATATCTATATTTAGTACATTAGCATTTGGTAAATTACATTGATAAATGGTAGTTGCAGGCTTATAGTTATCTACTGCCCATAATGGTTGAATAACTCCTGTAGCCTTCAATCCCCAAGACAAGCCCCCCATTCCACAAAATAAATCTAAGGCTTTTAACTCCATTGAATTATATCCCTTTGAATTAGTTTAATACCATTAACATTTAGATACTTACTGATGATATACTTAATCATTATAAAAGCACTCCCTTAATAATATTTAAGTTTAAAATTCTAATAAATCCTGACTATTAACTCATTACGATGATTAACTGGTGTTTCTAGCCGTTGAAACATGAGTGATGTAGCTCAACATCATCACAGCGATAACAATGAACTACAAAAATGAACTGCAAAATCTTCTACTCTTGGCAATCTGACTTGCCGAACCCTACAAATCGTGGATTCATAGGACAAGCTCTGGAAAATGCAGCCAAAGCAATCCGCAATGATGATTCTATACAAGTAGAACCAGTTTTAGATCGAGACACAGCTGGTGTACCTGGAGCACCTGATATTGCAAGTACGATTCTTGCCAAGATTGAACAGGCTCAAGTCTTTGTATGCGACGTTTCGATTATCAATCAAGGTACACAATCTCGACCTACACCGAATCCTAATGTCTTAATTGAACTTGGATACGCAATGAAGGCATTAGGAGCCGAAAGGATCATCATGGTGATGAATTCCGCTTTTGGTAGCCCAGAATTACTTCCATTCGACCTCCGCATGAGGCGAGTTATCACTTATGATATGCCTGCGGAAAGCGGGGAGCGTGCCTCGGAGCGTAGGAGGCTTGAAGGAATACTTACAGAAGGACTTCGTGCCATCTTTGCTGGTGTGGAAGCACAGACACTAGGAGAGGTTGTCCAGCCGCCGTCCATTAGCGAACAAGCGAGGAAAGCAGTTGAAAATGTCCAACCGAATCAAGAATCGCTAGTTCGTAGGTTTATGGTGTGGTTAACGGATGAATTTGTCACATTGGGTTCAAATAATTCATTCAATAAGGCGATTGCTCAAACGGAACGGATAGTTCTAGACTTCGCTTGTTTAGCTGAGGTCATCGCAACAATGAATGCTCGCGATGCAGCTAAAGCTTTATATCAAGGTTTTCAAAGTCTTCTCGAACGTTACGATGTTCCACCCAACTTTGTGGGTAGGCATCACTCAACGGATTTTGATTTCTATAAATTCATGGGTCACGAAATTTTTGTGACTTTCTTCTCGTTTCTCATTCGGGAAAATCGCTGGGAAATCATATCAGATCTCCTAGAAGAGAGTATCTACGTTGAGAATGTATTCGGGCATAAGCCAGAATTAGTGACATTTATTTATGTTTCCCAGTCAATTCAGTCGTTGGACTTCCGGGATCGTATTGCTCTTTTAAATGATCTTCATACGAAAGGAAATATCGCAAAAGTTGTCCCAATGGAACAATTTATGGGCGCTGACTACTTTTTATTTTTACGAGGAGGAGCAAGCGAAGGGTGGGGATGGTTGGCGTGGAGTACATTGTACCTGAAGCAGCCGCCAAGGTTTTTAATTGAGGCTTCTCGTGCTAAATACGCTCAGCTTTTACTACGTCCGCTTGGCGTAAACAACATTGCGGCTTTTCAGCAGTTAGTAACTCACTCAACGCATAAGCTAAAACAAATGTTTGGAGCTTCAGTCTTTTTCGCGCCTTTAGGAGATTTTAATCCACAGAAAATTGGCAGTTACTTTTAAGTAGCTAATTTTTTTTGTTATCACACTTTAGGACTTAAAAAATCGGCATTTACCGGAACTAATCTTAGTTATAGAGATAGAAATACTTAGGAGTTAAACTGGGAAACTTCAATTCGACTCCTAACTATTTCTGAACCTATCAAGCAGCTTTTTCTCCAAAAGACTTTAGCCGTTTTAACCACTCCTGCCAGTAGTCGAGCAATTCTTCCCGTTTGAACGTAAATGTTTCCGCATCTTCACCGGGAAGCGCTACAACAATCAAAGCATTAACAATTTTAGTGCCAAACAAACTCTCACCATAATATCTGTTAATTGCACCACCATAAGCTACAGCCTGTAAAGGCTTATCGTAAAGTTTTTCTACGCGCAGTTTAGGTTCTTCAGCAGTCGTCCACTCAATAGTGCATGGAACATCTTCATAACGGGCAACTAAATCAACCTTTCCAGCGTATTGTTCTAGATAATTTGGCACAACTGTTTCGACTAATTGAACATCGCTAAGTTTCTCCAAAACCGATTGAACGCTATAACAATAGGGCTGAATCAAGCTGGAAGCAATCGGAGATAACCCTTGAAAATATTCCTTAACCCACTGATGTAATAGTTCCCCCCGGCGACGGCTAGTTAGAGCAATGCGATTTGCTTGTGCCTCTCCTATTTTATTGCGCCAATTAGAAAGAGCAGCTACAGACTCAATCGGCTGTGTAGCCTTAAGTATCGTAGTAACAGCTGGTAGCAAGATGCCATTTTCATCTTGATAGTAAAACCGTCCATTGATGTAGGCTGATTTCATAAATTTTGAGGTGTGAATCACTACATCAACTAGCTTCGATGGTTGATGGATGAGATTAAGTTCGAGTAACGTTCTCCAAATGCGTGACTTTGGGTATTAGTTTAGGTATGCGTTTCAACAGACTCGGTTAAAGTGGATATGGGCTATGTAGTCAGAGTATGGCAAGGAAATCGCTTCGGGTAGATCCAGAAAAACTAGAAAAGGTAAAAAGGGCTTTTGAGCGCACAGGATGGACGCAAAACGAACTGGCGAGTGAGGTAGATCTACGTACTCGCCAGCCAATTGGTAATTTTCTTAGCGGCAAGACTGTTGATCGTAAATACTTTCAAGAAATCTGCTTCAAGCTCAATCTAGATTGGAAAGAAGTTGCTCATTTACCCAAAAACGCTGAATCTGAACCAGAGGAGAAAGAGCAGAGTAATGCTCCTCCACCCCAGGATGTTGAATCTGAGCTAGCTGAGAAGGCACTGGACAATAGCTGGGATATTGATATCTTGGTGCAAGAGGTGCGTTCCTATTGTCGCGAGATGATTCAAGACCAATGTGGCACAATGAGATCGCTCACCATGTCACAACCCATTAACGTAAGTGACCTCTACACCAACGTCAACATTCTGGAAAAAATTCCCAGTCGGCAGTGGCGCGAAGTTGATGAAATGGTACAAGACTGTAACCCAGAAAACTTCGATCGCATCGGACTTGGCAGGATAACTGGTAAAGAAATACTAGGATTAGAAGCGGTTGAGAAATACTCAAAATTGATGGTGCTAGGTAAGCCAGGATCAGGAAAAACCACATTTTTAAAACATTTAGCAATCCAGTGCAATACAGGTAAATTTCAAGCTCATCGCGTCCCAATTTTTATCACGCTCAAACACTTTGCAGAAGTAGAAGGACAACCTAGCTTACTAGAATACATCACTCAGATGTTTTCTGATTGTGATGTCTCTGCTGAACAAATAGCTGTCCTTTTGAAGCACGGTAAAACACTGGTTTTACTTGACGGTTTGGATGAAGTAAAAGTTGAAGATAACAGCCGTGTCATCAAGCAAGTTCGTGATTTTTCTGAGAAGTTTCGTAGAAATCAGTTTGTAATGACTTGTCGGATTGCAGCAAGTAACTATAATTTTGATAAGTTTAAAGATGTTGAAGTCGCGGATTTTGATGAAAAGCAGATTAACACCTTTGTCCATAAGTGGTTTAAAACTAATCAAATAGTCAAAGCAGAAAAATTTATTCAACAACTTACTATAAATGATCCGATTCGAGAACTGGCAACAAATCCGTTACTGTTAATGCTGTTATGTTTGGTATTTGAAGAATCAGATAAATTCCCTGTTAATCGTTCAGAACTTTATGAACAAGGAGTAGATATTCTAATAAAAAAATGGGATGAAACGCGAAAGATTGAGCGAGGACAGGTTTATAAAAATCTATCATTGCAACGCAAGAAAGATTTATTGAGCCAAATTGCCCTAACGACATTTGAGCGAGGAGATTATTTCTTTAAACAGAAAGAACTAGAGCAGTATATTGCTGATTACATCCGCCATCTACCTAATGCTCAAAACGAGCCAGAAGTTTTGCAACTGGATAGTGAGGAAGTGCTGAAATCAATTGAAGTGCAGCATGGGCTATTAGTGGAAAGGGCGCAGAAAATTTATTCTTTCTCTCACCTTACGTTTCAAGAGTATTTCACGGCTAAAAGGGTTGTGGAGTGTGCAGATTGGCAAAAATTGGTTAGCGTCAGTCATATCACCGCTCCACGTTGGCGGGAGATATTTTTGCTTATTGCTGAGATGTTGCCGAATACCGATGAACTATTGAGATTAATGAAGCAAAAAATTGATGCTTTGGTAGCTGAAGAAGATAATTTACAGACATTTTTAATATGGATTAAAAATAAATCTATTTCAGTAAAAATCCCGTACAAGCTGTCAGCAATACGAGCATTTTACTATGACCTATCTCTTGCGCTTGATGCTGCTTGCCCTAACCCTTATCTTGGCCTTTTTGAGGATGGCTTCAACTCTGAGATTGCAGTTTCTCTTGGTCTTGATATAGGGCGTGATGCTCGAAAGCATCGTGATATTAATCTTGACTTTCAACTTTGTCGTTTCCTGGGCGATGCTCCCACTTTTATCGATGACCGTGAAATTGAATTTGAGCCTGAAATTAAGCATTTACTGCTTCAAATAAACAGTAAACAGCTTAATTATTATCTTAACTTTGACTTAGATGCCTATCTTGGCTGGTGGTATGATAATGTTCAACAATTGGTAGAAGAATTAAGAGATGCAATCATTAAGTATCGCAATGTAGGTCATAATTGGCAGTTCAATGAATCACAAAAACAACTTTTGCAGCAGTATTATAATGCCAATAAGCTGTTAATAGATTGTATGAATAGCGGTTGTAATATATCTTCTGAAATGCGAAAAATAATTGAAGAAACTTTGTTTTTACCAATGGTTGACATTTAGAATAAAACTCAAATGAGCGAACAAATTAACCCAATTCTACCTGCGATACTAGGCTTAGTTATTTCCGGTCTATGGCTTGCTTACAAGCTAGGCATTTTTAGATACCTTAAGAAAATTAAAGCAGTTTCTAGATGAACTAAAGAGCGCGTCAGCACAAGCAGCAGGAAGTCCAGGAAGAGTCGGATTGTTACAAAGAAAAACAGACTCTAGGATGTCCTCATAAATATTCAAATATTCATGTTTTTGGATATTTGAATATTCAGCTATTTGAATCTGTAAATTTTCAGCCGCTGGAGAGCTTCCACCACTCCCACCAATGGGTTCTATAGCCCAAAACGTGAGAAAAGCTTCAGTCAGACAAAGGATGGAAGAGGTTTCCGCGCTTCTGCCAAACTCTTAATGCCGGATCTCTTCGCTTGCTCCAATCTTTAAAATAATCTTCTCCTTTTTCCACTGCCGACTGAATCTCAGAAGGCATCACACCCAGTCTGGTTGATAATTGCTCTTCTGTTTGAGGCAGTAGTTTAACAGGCGATCTGGGGAACGGATAGGTTTGAGATTTACCTCCTCTTCGCTGCTTAATTAATGCTACTTCTTCCTCCAAAACCATCAGGCGGTGCTTGATGCGAGCCATATCCGCTTCCAAAGATGCGACTGCATCATCTTGAAGGGAAGTAACCTCTGGGACATTGGCTGACAATGTGCCATCAAAAAACTGCTTAATAATTTTCACTAGCGCTGTGCTTTCAGTTATCGATTGTTCCTTCATGTACTCCCGCAGCTTGGAGTGATACTGGGGCGGTAAGTACCCCACAATTCGGATATTTTTTGTTGCCATTTGCCTTTATAGTGCTACTTCTTTTCACCCTACCCAATGGTCAATAGTATGCCACATTTAGTCCAAAGTATGCTAAAGTAGCATTTATAGGAAAAATTGATTAAGCCAAAAAGTGTGCTTTTCAATGCTACTGGTAGCATATTGACTCGGACTGATATCGTGTCCAATAGCATCGGTTGTGTATAGTGGGGGTGTTCCACCCTCGGTGCTACCGTCGAGCAGCCGTCATCACACTCAATTGCGCTCGCGTTTCTGTTTAAGCAGGATTTCTCGGTTATGTTTTGCCCTATGGAACTTGACTGTAAAACTATGAGTGGCGTTAGTTATAAATGCCCTAATTTAACAGAGTGCTTGCATAATTCACGCCTCAATAAGATGCAAGCTATGGTGTTTTACTTTCTCAATTTAGGAGTCAAACCTGAAGATATCAAAGTTGATGGACAACCCTATCAATTAGGAATGCCTATTTCCTTTGAAAATGAGTGTATTACTGTTAGTTCTAGCCCCTTTTCTCATCCCGATACAAATGGGGAACAATCATAAATAAGCCAGAAAAATTCCCTTTAGCTTTTAGATTTCTTAACCTATTTGGTACTTCGATGTAAAGAAGGAATCGATAACTTTTCCACAGCTTTTCGTTTAGTTTCCTCTCCCCGACGATCGTATTTAGCCACCACCTCCGGCGACGAGTGTCCCGCCAAAGCAGCCACCGTCACAATATCAACTCCCGCATCCAACAAATCCGAGCAAAACGTCCGCCTAAAATCGTGCGGCGAAAACGGATCTACCTGGGCTTCCACCGCCCGTTTGCGAAGAATCATCAATACCGCCTGGGGAGTCAAAGGTCTAATATGGATTCTTCCCCGTTTCCAACTAGGACACAGCAACGCTCCCGGAGAACGTCCCCGCACCTTCAACCAATCTTCCACTAGAGAAATCGCATCCCCAGGAAGGTACACCGTGCGGTTTTTTCCACCTTTTCCCCCCCGTACTTTCAGTTCCCCCACACTCGCCTTAAAATCCTTCAACTCTAACTTCACCACCTCCGCCCGACGCAACCCTACCCGGAGAATCGCAATCAAAGCCGCATCTCTAATGCCAGCAGGTGTAGGGTCATCATGGCACGCCGACAACAAAGCAGCAATTTCATCCTCACTTAAAGCACGCCCTCTCAACTCTGGATTGCTGCGAATCTGCGGTAGATCGATCGCCTTAGCATAAGCATAAGCATCCATCAAATCCAGTCGCACCGCTTCTTTTAGCACTCGCCGCAAAGCACACATCATCTTTCTAACTGTTGCAGGCTCTCGTTTAGCCAGTAAAGCCCCCTGTACTGCCGCCGTGTGCTGATAGGTTAGTGCCGCCCAATTGAGCGTCATCGCGTCACATTGACCGTTAGTGAGTAGAGAAGCGATCGTATCAAGGGACTGACGCATCGTTGGTCGAGAGCCAGGGGACAAAAGAGACAGATACAGAGCCGCTGGGTGAAGCGTGAGCGGTAGTGGCTCAGTTAATACCAAATCAGTTGTGTCCCAAGAAACGAGCCGGGGCATACATTTATCAGAACTGACATTCTCAATATTACTCCCTTTTTTCCCTCCTGCACCGCTTTCAAGCCAAATTTTCTCGGTCATCGATCGTGATCGCTTCTCCTAATCCACAAATGCCTAACCCAGATGTAGAGAAGCAGCTCGCGAGCCACTTTGCAATGCGCGAGGTTTCTCCTCTTAACGACTCAATCTAGTCGCCCCGACTCCACAGCAAGTAGTCAAAATTTACTGTCGCTACTTTATGTCTGCTATATGCGTGCTGATGTTCATCGCCTGGACTTCAGCAGGAGGGACTAGCTACTCGGAAGATGTCTAACTGGTTATTGGATACTTTTTACCAAACTTTTATTGGTCTTCGCTCACTAATAAAACTAAAACAGAGTTGCGATGAAAAGATACATTTTATGAGTTTTTAGATGAGATGTACATGAGTTTTATGGGTTGAAAAATCAGTAAATAAAGCTAATATTTGTTAGATATAGCAAGCGGATGACCGAGTGCATTTAAAATTAGAATTGCTTATTTTTAAGTCTTTCCTAATTTTGAATTTTGAGCAAAATTCCCTCTTTAAGTTCTCAAGGCTAAAATCTGAAACTTTTACATAATAAAGCTTTCAGAGGTAGCTTTGTACTTGATGTCAAGCTCGCTATATTTAACTCAACTAAAGAAAGGAAAAAGATCGTGGCTAACAAACAAGGCAACCCTCCCACAACTCATACCGTAGAAAAGGATGACATATTATTCGACATCGCCCAGGTATATTATGGTGATGGTAATCAGTGGCCAAAAATTTCCTCTGCCAATGGTGGTGTTAAACCTGAAGATTTAAAAGTTGGGCAAAAACTTCAAATCCCCGCTTAAGGGGTTTGGCTCGCTATAGGAGTAGCTGCGTTTAATTGCAACCATAAAACATTTAGAAGGTTAGTAAATAAACTAACCTTCTGTTCCCCTCTCCAGTGGGTAAACTCAGCGGACAGTAGCAGCCGTTGTGGTTTTTAGACTGCCTAATCAATAGAAAATTTCCAGTTAAATTTGCATTGAGCCAAAGGAGTTGAAAAATGGGATTCTCTAAAGACTATTCTCACATCCCTGAATGGGTAGAAAAGCCTGAAGGATACCAGACAGAGGCGATGGTCAAATATCAGGGAAATGTCTTTAAGGCAGCCTTCTGGGCTTCCAAGCCAGGGGAAGGAGACCCAAATAACAATGGCTGGCGACTGTATGACGAGCTGTATGATGTAACAACTTCAAGCAAAACCGAAGCAGCTAAAATCATCGCCTATATCCCGACTTGGAGAAAAAAAGAGGGATTTAACTATGTCAATGAAGAGATGTATCGAAATATTACTCATGGAATCATCTCGTTTCTCATGTTTGATGAGGCAACTCTCGGTGAGTTTGAAGCCAAGTCACTTAATGATGTGAATGAAATCATTACAGATGTTGTTTTTACTGGACATAAGTGTGGTACCAAAATCTCGATTGCAATAGGAGGTGCAACAGATTATGGATTCTTCTCCCTGATGGAAAGAATAGGAAATAATCCTTCAGATCCGCTTCTCAATCAAGCTGTACAAAATGTCGTGAATTTTGTTGAATCAAACAATTTAGATGGTGTAGACCTAGATTTAGAGTGCTGGTGGGATAAAAACAGTGACGCTACCAAGGATCGGGGAGGCAGAAAAAAAAGTGATGGAGCGCATCCGGCTGGACGGGGTTTGACTGAATTCGCTAAACAATTGAAGCAAGCCATGCCGGATAAAGTGATTTCTGCCGCTGTCTTTGCGACATCCTGGTATGGCAATAACTATGACCCGCAACTGATAGATTATGTGGAATGGGTCGGAGTGATGACCTATGACCTGACTGGCTCTTGGAATCGATCTCCTGTAGGACCGCATACGGCTCTCTTTAAGATACGGGAGCAAGACATTCATGCAGGAGAACAGCAGGGAGAGTGGCCGAATGGATCTATTGACAATCCAATTCTTTCAGTCGAAGAGTCTCTTTGGTATTGGACAAATCCATTTTTTATGAACTGGCAAGGTTCTGGACAACAGCTATCCAGAAATAAAATAGCCGCAGGAGTGCCTATCTACGGGTATGACTTTGCTTATGGAAAAGAGCCAGATGACTTGAGTGGTCAGATACCTCCAGGATATAAAGTGGTTCGGTATAAAGATATCCTGAGGCAGTTTCCTGATGCTCATACGGCTGCAAATGCCAATATTAAGGTAGCGGGAAGTACACCCAGACCTCCATTCGTCTCGGCTTCAGGAAGCTACCCGTATGCTCACAACATCTACTTTGAAACTCCAGAAGCTGCTGTTACAAAATTGAACTTTTTGAAGGATGTAGGAGCGCAGGGAGTGATTATTTGGGAACTTTCCAATGATGTTTGGGAACAGGGAAAGAGTATTATTAAAGCTCTTTACCAAAACTCTGGTAATGAAATCAAGCCACCCCTAGATCCTTCTACTTCTAGATTAGGAAATGTTGGGCTGAAACTTCTACATCCAGAAAAATCTAAACTCTTAGCACCACCCTTAGCAAATTTGGTCAGTCAAAGCGAAGCAGTGAACGAAGGCGAAATAAAAAAGAAAATCATGAGGGATGTGCTGAGACCAGCAGCCTTTTTAGCGCACTTGCTTGGGTATGGCTGGTGTGGCGGTTGTCAAGACGGAAAACCAGGCTATGTAGGAGAAGAATTTATCCCAATTCTGGATGAAAATGGACAACATGAAGGATGGGAAGCGCTATACACTGCTGGTTGTGAAGGGTATATGGCAGATAAACGCCTAAAAATTTATTTCTCAGATTGGTCATTTCCAATTAAGGAATCCAATGTTGGGGATATTAAGGATACTGAGAAGAAGCTCATGGAATCCTCCACAATATCCGTTGATAATTCAAAGGGAAATACACCTCTTGAGCAAACAGTAGGGGGGGCGAGAGAAGTGCTAACACAAGTACAAACTTACGATCTCACAACTTTGAAATGGGAAGCCGGGTTGGAAGTGAATACAACCTTTAAAACACCCCTAAATTTTCTTGGTGGAATTGATGTTAGTGTTAAGGTTTCTGGCAAAGTTGGTCAAGATAAGCAAACAGGCATAGTAGCAACAACAAGCGATAAAACAACAGTAACAAATACAGTCAAAGCAAATGTATCGCCCGGCAGTCGCAAAGATTATCGCATTGATGTGTATGGAAAAGAAGCAAGAAGCGACAACTGCTCAATAGTAATCGAGGCAAGTTTTGCACTCACATTTGATGGCTTCTTACGCTGGGGAGAAGGGAAAACACCAGAGTCTAACTATCACAGAAAGCATCGCGGCTCAGAGGATCGTCCGATAGTCAAATATAAGTTCGGCTCTCAAGGAAGATCCTTTGTTGAGGATCTAAAGTACCAAACAGTACATCTCAATGAGTCAGAATGGGATTGGAATCTTTTACGTCAGGATCACAAACAAGACCTAGAATGGGTGATAGACCGATTAACTCAAGAAAAGAACTATACTTTCAACTTTGATTTTGGGCTAGAAGGGATAAAAGGCACCAGCTTGGAGATTGTACCTCTTAACTGAGTTCGATGTAAGCTTCCAATACGGTACGATTTTAGGGAATCAAGAGGGTGTAGGGAAAAACTCAAACCCTTGTTACGTCCTACACCCCACACCTCTCCCATGAAGCTTATACAGCAACCTCTTTAGCCCCCTTGTCGCCCTCTGAAGACTGCCACTTTTGTTAGATATGCAGCCGATCGATCCAACAGCTGTTAAATACCAACTCATAAATACGGTTATGGACTCTGAGATAACCCTGTTGCTTGACCACTAGCCCCGATAAGAGTAATTCTTTTTCCTCTGGACTATTAACTGCCACAACCTCTGCTTGGCGCAAAATCTCTCCATAAAGCTCTAGCAGCTTATGAGTTGGCTGCTCACTGTTAAGGATGCGATCGCGGATAGTTCTCAGATGCTCTGGCTCATCCTGTGCTTCCCAATTTTCTATCACCTGAGTTCGCACCAAATGTTCAATCCACTCGGCTTCACCATTTGTGGGAATAAGAGATGAAGAATTGCGAATTAGCTTACATACTCTTTGAGTTAGAAAAGGTTGCCCGTTTGTCCAGGATATCACTTCTCTAAGTACTGTTTGAGGATTATTAACTTTTTCTGTTAATCCTTGAAGAAGAGGTTGAGCTTCATGCAGTTGGAAGCCCTTTAGCTGAATAGCTTGACCAATGTTAAAGGGCGTTCTTTTGGAGTCAGTTATCAAATCTGAAGGAGTGGCGACTCCAAATAACGCAAACGTTAAACGCTGATACGCTGGATTAATACCACGTTGGTTATAGCAAGAGCGAATTAAAGCAAAAAAGTCATTTACAGAGAAATTCAAGGCGAGTATGTTATCAATTTCATCTAAAAAGATGACCAATTTCTTTAGAGGAGCATCATCTTTTATTCCAACTTCGACTAGCAGGACTTCTTCAATAAATCGGCTCAAGCGTTGCAAGGGAGAAATATCGAGGCGATCGTTCCACCAAGCGTTCAGATTCACCTTTCCTAACAAATCAAAACTCTGCCACAATTCCACTACCAATCCCTTATACCATTGGTCGGGGGTGATATTTTCGCTGCCGATGCGCGTCATGTCAATCGCTGCACAGGAAAACCCCTCTCGCTGAAGTTGGTGCATCATACTGACCATCAAGCTTGATTTCCCCATCTGACGCGGATTGAGAATATAACAAAAATCTCCTCGTTTCAACGCTTTATAAAGCTCGCGATCTGCGGAACGCACCACATAAGTAGGAGCATCAATCGGCAAACTCCCCCCAACTTGATAATCATAAGTCGAAATGTCTTCT
This sequence comes from [Phormidium] sp. LEGE 05292, assembly GCF_015207735.1. GTDB lineage: Bacteria > Cyanobacteriota > Cyanobacteriia > Cyanobacteriales > Aerosakkonemataceae > Floridanema. Next base: position 40,844 of record NZ_JADEWG010000011.1, on the reverse strand, counting down.
GAACTTCTGAGCAGTGCATTTTCAACCTTAAGAATTTCTAACTGAATCCGTTCAGCTTCCGCCTGTTTGCGTTGCGTAATATCTTGAAAAGCCGCTATAGCATAAACAATTTCATTCTTCTCATTAAAAATGGGAGTAGCCGAAACCTCCAAAGGAATAATCTTATCCCCTTGGTGAATTGCCATATCATCAATAGTCGTATTTTCGCCGTTCAATGCACGCAAAATCGGCTGCTTTTCCGTAGGGTATAACTGTTCTGTCCCCGCCTGATAAACTTGATAAACTTCAGTTAATTGAGCAGGTGTAGCTTCGGGTACAATTCCCTTACCTAGTATTTGTTGTGCAGTTTGATTTGCATAGTAGGGTTTACCATGAGCATCAGTTACAAACACACCCACTGGCACAGCTTCTAGAAATTGAGCGAGTCTTCTTTCGCTTTCACGTAATGCCACATAAAGTTGAGCATTTTGAAGAGAAATAGCTGCCTGAGAGGAGAGAACTTTTAAGACTTCCAATCGATCGGCAGTAAAAGCGCCTGTACTAAAATTATTTTCTAAATAAAGCAGACCAATAAGTTGGCCTTGATGGATAATAGGCGTACATAAGATAGATTTAGGTTGGTTTTTAACAATATAAGGGTCTGTAGTAAATATTTCCTCATTGGTCCCATACCCTAAAACTACATTTTCTCTGGTTCTTGCGACATAATTGATTATAGATAGGGGTAACTGCTGACTAGCTTCAACTAGAGGTAATTGGCCTACTATTACCTCATCGCGATTTGCATCCCCCTTGGCTTCAATGAAAAGCTGACTTTCCTTTTCCAAGATGAAACAACCAGTTTGAGCACCTGCATTTTCAATCATAATTTTCATCAATTTTTCTAGCAGTTTTTCTAAAATTATTTCGCCAGAAATGATTTGTGAAGCTTTCAGCACTGTAGATAAATCCAGCACTTCATCGGAGCTTTTAGAAGATGTTATTAAAGAACCTAAAGAAGTATTTTTATTTCCAGATGATATCGAAGTCAGTAACTGAGGATATTTCTCGTCTAAATCCTCTACTTTGCGTTTTGCTCCCCAAATCTGATAACCTTGACGTGCTTTTTTTAAATAAACTTTGGCAAATTCTTCTTTGCCTTTTTCTAACCAAAACTTAGCCGCAAGTTCATTAGCTAAGGCTTCATTTTGGATAAAATCATGTTCTTTAGCTGACTCAATAGCTTGATCGTACAAGTCCATTGCCTCTTGGCATCTACCTGAGATACGAGCCATTTCTGCTGCAACCAAAAGGTATTTATGGAGGAAATTTTCTGGACAGTTATTCGCCCATACTTTCATCTGCTTTTGATTAGCTTCCAATTTTTTCCAATATTTCTCTTGCTCTTTTTTTGAAGCCTTTGGATAAAGCCTAGACAGGATAAGAGAATAGTAAAAATTAAGCTTAGCTATAGATATAGTCTCTGAAATAAAAGGAAGTAACTTTTTCGCTTCCTCAACACATATTAGCGCTTCATACCCTTTGTTATATAAATATAAAATTTGGCATTTAAAAATATAAAAAAAACACATTGCCGAACGAGTTTGATTTTTATTATATACCTCCAAATATAATTCTTCGTTGATATCTTCAGCCATAAATTTTAGTTTTCCTGGAGTCCTTCCCAGCAAGTTTAAAAGCAAAATTTTGCACCCTAGTATGCAATCAATAGCCCACTGATTTTTAGTTTTCTGAACAAACACTAAGTATTTAGATGTTTCTTCTAAAATAAATTCTATATTTTTACCTTGATATATTAAATTGAACAAGTGATAAGTGAGGCTATATCCTACATATTGAAATTCCCCTGATTGTAACCCCAAATAGTATCCTTCCTGGTTCACAATTTCAGCATACTTAATATGCTTCAACCAGGGTATTAAAAAATTAGCTAATAGTTGGCTAGCTAGTACTTTAGAAGACAAGTCATTAAACTTCTCACTCAGCTTTAAACCTAGTAACCCAAATTCATGAGCTAAGTGATAATCCTTTAAAATATTAGCTTGTATTAATCCACCATAAAAACTATAAGTCATAGAAGATTTTATAGTATGACCATATTTCAGACTCAGGTTAACTGATTTAACGATAATTATATTCACGAGTTTTTCATCGAAAGAAAAAGCTGATGCAACCAATCTTGTCAGCAATTTTAAGGCTGCTTTTTTCTCTGGGTCTTTCATTTCTGGATTGTTAAGTAATGCCATAACTTTTCGATTACCTAAATTTCTACGAACTTCGGAAAGTTCGGACATAAAAGCATTTTCTAAGTTGTTAGTTGGCAAGTAAACACCTAGCGTCTTTAGGGCTACTAGACCTGTTTGAGTAGCCTCATAATATTGTCCTAGCATAGTATATTGACAGACACTTAAAAAGTAAAAATCTATTTTTTCAATGGTGGATTTAGCTTGATTAATTGATAATTCTATTAATTCTTTTGCTCGTTCAAAATTGCCATTTAAATACTCAACTTCTCCTAACTCTTTATGCAAGTTTATTGCTATATCATAGTAGTCTGACCATATATTTTCGGAAAAATTATCCATAGCTACCATCAAATATTGCCTTGCAGCAGCATAAGCGGTTCCTTCTTTAGCTTTTTTTCCTGCTGTTAAATTCAGCCTTGCTAAATCGACTTTTTCAGACTCATTCGAGAGCAAGTCTCGACCTTTGTTAAGGTGTTCAACCAGCTCAAATATTTTTTCTTCCCGTTCTTCTGCGTTAGTATTCGCTAGCAAGAGTCTTCCAATCTTAAGATGAACCGCTTTTTTCTGGTCGCTATCAATCAAAGCATAGGCAGCTTGTTGCACTCGGTCGTGCAGAAATTTATAATTTAGAATGACTAAGGAAGAACTAAAAACTTCCCCTGAAGCCGTTTCTAACTCTGAAGTGGGCTGAATAAATCCTACCTGAATGGCGGGCAACAAATCTGCAAATGTTTCTGCAGCAGATTTTTCATAGATGACAGAAAGGGGATTTAAATCAAAACTATTACCTACACAAGCGGCTAAGCGTAAAACTTGTTGCGTTTGCTCTGGCAGTTTCTTCAATTTACCGAGCATCAAATCTACCACATTATCTGTGATGCCCAGTGCCTCAATTTCAGTAATGTTCCATTGCCAACAATTCTGTTGCCAATCGAAGATAAGCAGATTTTCCAGGTAGACAGTTTTGAGAAATTCATTGACGAAGAAGGGGTTACCAGATGTTTTATGGAAAACCAGTTCTGCCAATGAGTAGACTGATTCAATATCGTGATGAAGCGTGTCTGCAATTAATTGAGCAATTTGATTGAAGTTTAAAGGGTCTAAGGTAATTTTATTAACAATTACTCCTGCGTTCCTTAGTTGGTTTAGGATAAGCATCAAAAGATGACTGGAATTGACTTCATTATCCCGATAGGCTCCAATCAGAAGCAGATACTGCGTTTGCTCGTCTGTCATCATCAACTCTATCAACTTCAGACTCGCAGAATCAGCCCACTGTAAATCGTCTAAAAAGATAACTAATGGATGCTCCCGCTGGCAAAAAACACGAATGAAGTTTTGAAAAACCAAATTAAAACGGTTTTGAGACTCAGTTGCCTCTAGCTGTTGAACAGGAGGTTGAGATCCAACAATCTGTTCAATCTCAGGAATAACATCAATAATAACTTGACCGTTAAGGCCAAAAGCATCTAAAAGTTTTTCGCGCCATTGGGTTAGTTGAGCTTCGCTTTCTGTTAGTAGTTGCTGTACCAAACACTGGAACGCACGTACAACAGCAGAATAGGGGATATTGCGCTGAAACTGGTCAAATTTTCCTGAGATGAAATAGCCCCGCCGCTGGGTAATTGGTTTATAGAGTTCCTGTACCAGCATAGATTTACCGATACCAGAATATCCAGCAACCAGCATCATTTCGATTTGAGATTTTGGATGGGAAATTTCGGATGGCGAATTCTCCCCTGTTCCCTTGCTCCCCTGAGCCTCTACTTCTCCTGCTACTCGCTTAAATGCTGCCAGTAAGGTTTCAACTTCGGCTTCACGTCCATAGAGTTTTTGAGAGATTTGTAACTTGTAAGAAATATCTTGACGTGCTAGGGGAAAGCCTGAAATTCGTCCGTTATTTTGTAACTGGATCAGGCATTCTTCTAAATCTGCTTTTATTCCCCAAGCACTTTGATACCGTTCTTCCGCTGTTTTTGATAACAACTTCATGACAATATTTGAAATAGCTTTTGGAATAGCTGGATTAAGTCTGTCAGGGGGTATTGGCTGCTTAGCAATATGACAATGTACTAACTCCAAAGCATCAGTAGTTTCAAAAGGAAGCTGATGAGTGAGTAGCTTATAAAAGGTAGCGCCTAGAGAGTAAAAGTCAGTTCTGTAATCCAGTAAGCGATTCATCCTGCCAGTTTGCTCCGGCGACATATAGGCTAAAGTACCTTCTAGGATGTTAGGATCTTTAATGGAGGGATTTTCGCGAGTAAATACTGTAGAGATACCAAAGTCAATGATTTTGAGCGTCCTAGTCTCTCGGCAGAAAACAATATTGGATGGATTAATATCTTTGTGAATAATATTGGCAGCATGAATTTCGCCCAATGTCCGAGAAATTTGAATTGCAAGTGCTAAAAATTCTGAGAGGGTGAAGTGTATTGATTTAGTCAGTATTTCTAATGAATCACCACCAAAATCTTCCAGCAATATCGCCAGAGTATTTTGGTATTTCTGCAAGCCATAAGCTTTGACAACACCATCCAGGTTTAACGAACGAGTGATTTCATACTCCTGCTTATATCTGGTCAGTTCTGAGGGAGTAGGATAATCTTCTTTCAAAATCTTGAGGATAATAGGTTGATTATCCCGAACGTGGCGAAGTCGAAAAACTAAGGAATTAGCACTTTCGTAGATTTTGGCGATAAATTGGTAGTCAGTATTAACATTCATAGTAGGCTTTTCCACGAAGGGGTAAGCGATCGCAAAGTAGGTTTTCCTCACATCTGCACCAACCCTTTCGATCGCCAGAAGTTTAAATTTCTGACTTAAAACTCTTAGGTAGCCAGTTTCCAACCCTCTTGAGAGGATTTGAGCTACTCGCTGTGGGACTTAAGTCCTTGGCTAGTAAACGAGCAGGTGCAAGATTTTAGTTTTCTAACCGTCAATACTAAACTTGATGGTTAATTATTGCGGCATCCTGCTAGTCTATCAATTTCAAATAAAAGGTTTAGAGCTTATCTATAAAGTAAACCTTAGACTAAAGGATGTTAACGTAGTGTAGCGAACCGATTGAAAACGGTGTCTTACGGCGCAGAGAGCTAAGCGATTGAGAACAACTCGCTCATAATATGCACCCAACGCACGCTACTGGAATTTTATGTTTAATTTATAAAGGACTGACAAACAACTAATCTAGCCCGTAGAAACGCACGGGGTTATCCCAGAGGATCTTTTGCACGGTTTTCCTGGATAGGCGCTCCTCAAGCGCTACTGCTTCCTTAACAATGTCTGGCTTGTGATCTATATGCGGGTAGTCAGAACCAAAGAGCAAGTTATCGGAACCAATATAATCGATAATCTGAGGCAGGTAAGGTTCAGAAGGCTCTATTTCGATAAAGCACTGACGGCGAAAGTACTCCGAAGGCTTCATCTTCACGTTATCTTTAACCTCCCAGTGTAGGTTCTCGTACTCTTCATCGACGCGCCATAGCCAGTAAGGTAACCAGCCGCAACCTGACTCCAGAAAACCTACCCTAAGCTTGGGATGGCGCTCCAACACACCTCCTTCTATCAGCGCTAACAGTGCCATCATCTGTTCCATCGGATGAGAGCAAGCGTGCATGGCAAAACGGGTGTTAAACCGATCCGATCCGGTAGTTGGCAAGCAACTATGAGTAGCTTCATGAAGAGCGACTGCTATTTCTAGCTCTTCGCATTTCGTCCAAAATGCCTCATAGGTGGGGTGACTCAGTAGTCTTCCCTTAATTGGGTTGGGGCGCAAAAACACTGTCTTCCAGCCAAATTCCTCTATCCGCAGCAGTTCTGATACCATCTCTTCAGGTGCATGAAGATTAATTGCTCCCACTCCTTTGAGAATTTGTGGGTCATAACTGCAAAAGTCTCGTAACCAATTGTTGTATGCGCGAGTAAATGCCCCAGCCAGCTGTGGTGCCATCGTATCAACTGCTAATAACCACAGTCCGTAAGTCGGATAAACAAACGATACATCAACCCCCATCCGCTTCATCGCCTGGACATGAGACTCAGAGTCGAAACCATTGAATGCAGACATGGGGTAATTCTGTATGAGCAGCTTCTGTCCTTCCATAAGAACTTGAGCAGAGATTTTGTGAACAATCTGTTCACCTTTAATTCTCATGTCTGGCGATGGTGCAAAACTTTTAAATGCAGGTTCTAGATATTTTTCCCACATATCGGTTGGCTCAATTACATGGGAATCTGCATCAATAATTTGATATCCGCTAAGCATAGGAAAATCGATTTTAGATTTGGGTTTTGGATTTGAGAAAAGCTCTACGTATTTCAGTTTTGGGGGTTTTCTGAAGTTCTTTACTGACTTAGTTCACTGGTGAAAATTGGCTAATTAGTAGCTTACAACCACATGGGAAAAGGGTTAAGCTGATTTTCCTGGAGAGGCTCTTTTAACCAGCCTAATTTTACAGGAACCTCATAAAGCCGTCCGGGGCCTAACCGTTTCCAGAAGTGGCGCATTCCAGGAACGATCGCTTTGACCACCTTCAGTCCAATATCAGGACGGGTTTGATCTAGAACCAGCATTTCCATGCCATTTTTCTCTGCGATCTGCTGGCAAGTTATGACATCTTCACGCAGGTCATCACTCCACATTTGGGGATAATCAGCACTTACTTTTGGAGCAATGCTTGCATCGGGAACTAGATAAGGCTGATTCTCCATCGTAGCGGTTTTCCACCAGTCTATGGCCCAATTACAAAATGGAGTGTATTGGGTAGTTCCATCAGGATTAGCGGATAAAACTGAAAGAAGCATCCGGGTAGCTTCAGTAAGTGCTTTCTGAATGGCAATCCTTGGGTCAAAATGGGCACCGAAGCCAAAGATGATGTCTTCCACCTCTCGATCGGTTCTGCGGGTAACGGCAACAAAAGCAGGAATATTCAGATCGCTGGTGATATCTAGAACCCAGATCTCCCGATGAATCGTTTGGTAATAATTCTTCAGGGCTTGAAAATATGGTTCATTGAAGCTATCTAAATCTACCCTCGGTCTTTTGACCCGGTTATACCACCACAAGGCTACACAGTCCCGCTCCACTAATTCCATAAAAGCTTGTACGATCGCTTCTTCTATCGTATTGCCAGCCGCACAGCCATTGGCATCAGCCCAACAATCAGGTTTCGGCGGTTTAGGATAGCCATAATAGCAGTAAGCTGTTGGCAGATATTTGAATTCTTGATGGGTTAAAGACCAAACTGGTGTCCATTCAATCTCTCTTTCCTCATCGAAGGGTTCTGGAACTTTGAGAAACCAGTCATAAAGACCAGAACAGCTAGCATTCCATTGCTGGCGGTTTTGATATTGCTCTTGGCTAAAATTCATACAGGTATTGGGGTGAATTGCTTTGTCCCCCATTTGTTGGTAACTACCCCTTTGCCTGATTTCGTCTCCCTGAAAGACTCCTGAATATCTCTCAATGGCTTCGCAGAAACTGCTGACCCTAGCTTGCTGGTCAGTTCGTCCAATACCTGCACTTCTGCCTGTAGTATTCTGGCGTAAAGCATTCAAATCATCGAACATGGTGGCGAAATGATGCCTAGCCAGATAAGTGTGGGTTAAACCATTCGACCCTTGGTTGACCTTGACGAGTTCTCGGACAACCCCTGTAATGGGACTAATGTGGTGTTGATATTTCCTTAGAGTTTCTTCAGGAGAAACACAACGGTGTCCTCCGTCTGCTGTAAAAGTTTTTTTCCGATGTCCGAGGATAATAGGTAAGGGTTGGCTATTTAACCCATTTATCACTTTTTCTCCACAGTCTGGGCACTGGGGACGCTTAACCAAGATGTGGTTTTGGGTTTCCAAAGACAGAGTATCGTGAGTGACTAAAATACCTTCTAGCCGTTTATTCTCTCCCTGAACAATCCATTTAAAAACTTCTGTAGCTGCCATCCCAAGGGCAGTTTGCAAGGTAGAGCCAAGAGAAGCGAGAGGGGGCGTTAAAGGGGTTAAAAGGTTTTTCCGGCGCTGAATAAACCCTTCAACGGGTCTGTTGCCTCGCAAGCGTTGAGCTAGGCACTGCCAACAACCTATTTTACCCGGAACAAATATCGGTCCTATCCAAATAATTGTTCCCACTGGTTTGACAAGCATCCAAGGGCGTGAGAGGTTTAAAACTTCTTGATTGAAGGCTTTCAGTCCATCTTGCAGGTAATCATCTGTCAAAACAACCTCTATATCTGCCTCTTCAGACACTTGGACGTTCAAGGATTCTAAAGCGGCTTTGAATTGAGAAGTGGGAAGATTAGAACCAAAAGTTTTCACTGCCACTTTAGTAGCTTGCAATCGACGGTGGGCTTCCTTTAGCTCGATGTTCAAATGCTCGCAGAAGATTGCTAAGTCACATGGCAGGATATCATTGCTTCCGACAATGTAACCTTTCTGTTCCATCTCCATCAGAGCATAGTTAGCCTTAGTAAGGGCTAAAATAACATCTTCATCAGATGCGTTTTTTGCTAGCAGGTGGGTATGAAGTTCTTCAATAATTTCTTCAGTAGTATGGTTGCCATCAATCAAAGGAAACAACAGTTGAAATATAGAGTTGTTGAGCAGATAATAGATTCTCTCCGACAGGAGAAATACACCTTCTGTTTCTATATTCTCGACCAAAAAAAAATTCTTAATTTTATATTTCATTCTGCTCTAGGTAGAAATAGAGAAATAAAACTAACCAAATAAGGAAGAGGCTATTTCATTCTGACAGTAGAACCGCTTAACAAATATCACTTCGATTTGAGAAAAGATATTTGGTTTGCAAAATGTCCCTTTAATAAATCTTTCCTATAGAACGAAATAAGCCTCTAGCTAGAGATCGATCGTATTACGTTACTGGTGGCATTATTCCTCCTATATGGCGTACATTGTCATCAACAAGAAATTCATACAATTGTTCTATGTCTAAATTTTCTAAATTTTGATATACAACACTTGGTAGAGCGGGTAATGGGAATATGCCATACTCGCTATTCTTTAACTCATCCGCATGGGGTAGATTACCAAGTGGATCTCTACGAATATTTTCTAAAAGTTCCTTATTATTCCACGCTTGATGTAAAGCGTCTGCCCAAAGTTTTGCTTCCTCATCAAATTTGAATGCCCCTGTTAAACCACCTAGCAGCAATTCCTCCACTTTTTGTGGATCTAACTCAGCTAACCCTCCAAATGGATTAGGAATTGGTAGATATCCACTATACCTCTCTGTTTGATTTTTTGATAATTTGATGATTGTACTCGCTTGGGCTTCTGTCTCAGAATCTGCTTTATACTTCCCATTCTGTCCCTTTGCTATTTCTTCAATTGTTCCTTTTGGATCTTTCCTCAAATCTGTTAAAACTCCTTCTTTTTTTTCTTTTTCTTGATGTTTCCAAGCGAAAGCACAGACACGAGACCAAGCTTGTATAGCTGAGGATTGTAAATTCATAGACTCCATGACTTATCTCCTATTTTCTAGAACTTTTTTAGAAAACTAATGCTGGGTGCAAAAAAGAATTCGCCCCCTTTGTTTTTAACACATCCATAAAATGGATAATTCCGAACATCCTCTCCACTACACTTGTTGAACCATTCTTGTGGTTTAGGATTTTTTGTATCACCTTTAACAAGAGGATGACCAATGACCGGATCGAGATACTTACTTTCCCCCATAGAAAATTCGCGTGGGAATTTATCGTTATCAGCCCAGTCATTTTGTAGTTTCTGAAACTGATTTACAATGCTGCTTTGGAAACATACAAACAATAATCCACTGATATTTTTGATGTTATCTTCTGGCAACTCTTTCCTCACTTCCTTTAAATACTTCAGCTTATTTAAACAGACATCCAATATTTTTGAATCTGGTGACTTTTGTACTTTAGACTTATCAAAGTAGGTTATCCCCGCTCGAAATATTCGATGATATTTTTTCAGCTGTTCGAGGTGAGGAAGATCATCATTTGGATTTTTAGTTTGTTCTCCACGAGGATTAACCTTTCTAATATGCCCGTGCAAAGGACATTTCATTCCCTGCGGATCGTCGTTATAATTAAAATTATTTTTGATTGAATCCTGATTGGGATGCTCAGAAAGAGCAATCGGAGTTCCATCTCGAAACCGTCCGACCACTAAAGCAGCTGCCTTTTCCGAATCGCACTTAAGATTATCACTTAGTTCCTTCTCCTTTTTTTTAAAGCACTCATAGTCTGTTTCAAGCTTTTGCCAAACACAATAGCTGCCAAAGCTATATGGTTCCCCAAATGGATCTTTCACAAGAACTAAATTTAAACTAGCTTTAGGGTCCCACTTGTCAGTGTCTTGATTGTTACAGTACTTTTCGTAATCCCTTTTCAAAAACAGAGGTTGACTGACACCATCTACAAAACCAAATGGACCAACAACACGCTTTTTTTCATCTACTAATTTATACCCTACTTCACAGGCTATTATGTTGCCAACTGCTCGGCGCTCGAACTCTTCTATAATAAGCTCAGCTTCGTACTTCAGTTCTTCTAAACAATTATGAGCCAGTAAAATCAATCCATGAATCTCATGCTTACCACCACCTATATCCCAAGTCCTGGGTGATTCAGCATCATTATCTTTTTTGTTTGTTTGATAATTTCTAGTCCACCAAGATTTCATCCCCTTCTCAAAAAGTGGTTCATCTAAAACATTTTTTTTATTCTCCAGCTTAAATAGGATTTTATAACCCTGATAGGATAGAAAAAAATTCTTACACTTTTCTCCAGGGTGTATTTCTTCTGGTGAGGAATCTAAAGCTCTATTGAGATTTTGTCTGTAATCCTCCGTATCCTGAAGCTGCTTATAAGTAGATGTAACGCTATTAGCAATTTCATCTCGAATCCATTGTTTTGCTTGTTCTATTTTTTCTTGATTAAAAAAAATAAAGATATAGAGATAGTAATTTCGTCCATAATTTTTAATAATCCCTCCTTGCAAATCTTTGAATATTTGCTCGTAACGTTGGTCATCAGCATCAACGGGATCGGGATTGTCAATAAGGGATTGGTAGTCTTGCTCTGAATTGTCATTCGTGTCAATCATGATTTTTACTTAGACATGAATAAATTTGAATTTTGATACCCAATTCCTAAGAAATCTATACCGAATCACAAACTTTAATTTGATGTTGTGTTTGTTACAACTAACTTGGGAGTGTATTTAAGCGATCGCCTGATATCGCTTAGGCAGGCATGAAATTTTTTATTAAGAATGGAGATAACATACCACATTTTTTAGTCCTGAAATTGTCAGTTTATAAAACTAAATTTTTCTTCTCCAAAATTCGTGATTGATGTTACAATTTTTCCTAAAAGAAACGTTTCTTTTAGGTATAAATAGCCGCTCGTATTGTCTTGAGTTGCTCCTAAAAAACTTGAGTTTCTTACAGGCATACTGGAAGCAATCAACGCGCCTGTCGGGGCTAAAGTTTATTAATTACACAATAGATTAACCTTAGTTCAGCGTTCGTTCAACTCATAAATCTCATAGAAAATCTCATACCAATCTCATAATAAAACTCATTACAAGTAAATGCACATTACAGGTTTTTTGTAAAGTATGTAAGTCCTAGTTTTGTCAGAGACTGTTTGTAAACACTTATGAAGCACCTGAAAACCTGGTTCTGTTAAGTAGGTAGGCAAAAAATTATCGTTGAGATAAGGCAGAGGGTAGAAGAGAAGACAATACTGCTCGGTTAAAGCATTTTTTTGCATGGATGGGTGAAGCATTACTGACTCTTAAATTTGCTTTACAAAAAGTGTCTTATATCAAATCCCTAAATGTTTGCGACCAATCAATCTCCGCGTCGCCGCGTTGCCGCGTCCCCGTGTCAATCATCTGTAGCAAACTTAAGGAAAAACAATATGAGAGAGAGTCTTTCTTCCAGAAATCTAATAAGCAGATCAACTTGACCTATGTTCTGCTTGAAAATTCTGAAAGTACTGCTGATACAACTGACAACTTAGGGTTGCTTTATTGTCATTTAACTGAATCAAACCCATACTGCTTAACTTGTAAGCCAAAATCGGATCTAATGGTACAGGGTCATTAGCACTCATAACGGTACCAAGAGCACTAGCTAATTCCTGTTGTTCTTTTAACGTTGCTTGATGGCGCTGCAAGTGACTGGAATAAATTCCTGTAGATGTTGGGGCACTTTGCAGCAGTTGCGCGATCGTTAGGTTCCCACGACTCAAATGATAGATCGCTATATGCACCAGTGCGGGATGCCCTCCTACCATGTCCATCAGAAGTTTTACCTCTTCCTCACCTGTCCAATTCAGTCCATAATGTTTGGCTAAGTTTATTACTTCCCCTAAACTGAAGCTGTTTAACTGAATCGGTAACCCCACATTGAAAGGTGACTGCTTTAGCTGAAGGGGAACATAAATGTCTGTAGAATGAACCACAATTAGGCGCAGCTTTTGCCACACAGGTATTCTTTTTGCCTCTTCATACCACGATCGCAACAAGGGAAAAAAATCTTTCGCCACTTCAGGATGCTCAAAAATCTGGTTCACCTCATCCAAAGCTAGGATAAGAGGAGAATCGATTTGTTCTAGTAAATAGTTTCGCAAGTAGAGAGTGCAACTGATCTTGCAGCCAATATCCTCATCCCAATAGTCATCTAGTCTCGCTTCTTTGTGAAGCTGACGAGCGATATTGACGCACAACCAACGTAAAAATTTATTTATATCGCTCAAAATGGCTTGGTCAACTTGCTGTAGGTTTAGGTTAACCGTGTAATAGCCCAAACGATTTGCATAGTCGAGAACTCTAAGCAGGAGCGAGGTTTTACCCATTTCCTGAGGAGCTTTAATTCGCACCAAAGCTCCTGGCTTACTGATTTCTGCATAAACTTGCTCCTCAATAGGAGACCGTTCGATGTAAAACGGGGAATCGAGAGAAACGGCACCACTAGGGAAGCAAGGTGACATATCTTGCAACTTACTAGCAGAGAAGTTTACAGGATATTGGTTGGGTAACGTTTTCCCCAGAGTTCCCCAGGCGGCAACATAAGACTCTAGCAGCACCCGACAGTTTTTCTTAGTAACCCGCTCATTGGTAATCTCGGAGAGTCGTCGGAACAACTCCGGTGCAACGACATTAGTAAAGTAACCGGGGCTGTAGCCCGCCTCTTCGGCAACTTGGTTATAGGTTTTATACTCCCAGATACCTCGCAGAATCAGAGCTTCTGCGGTATTCAGAGGAGGATTTTGGCTCTCGATCAGCTTGCGGTTAAGGACTTCAAGGATGAAATCTACGTTCATAGAGGCTATATGTCGTCAAATCTTGGTAGATTGGCTGAATTCTGACTGAAATACGGGTTTCTAGGTAAGTATATACGATCGCTTATTTTATTATGAGATTTTTAATGAGCTTTGGGCGAGATTGTTTATGAGATTTATAGGTTGAATCAGCTTAATGTTAAAAGCTAAGTTTACTTATAGATAAAACCAACCATACAAAAACTAGATGAGGTTATAAATGACACCTGCTAATGCTGAATTAATTCGAGCCTTAACGCCTATATTTTTCGCAACTATTGGTGGAGTAATTGGTATTGCCGTCCTAATTAATCCTCAACTTAAAGAGGGTCAATGGACAGCTGGATTGGGATTGGCAGGGACAGCGATCGCAGGGGCGGCTGGCCTTGCACAGTCAAGCAAAGGTGAATCTAAGGTTTTGGCTCAGAAAGATGTACAGAACATCAAAATTCAGGATGATTCAACAAACGAACTAAGCGAAGCTAAGTAGATTACTCACACTTAGCGGCACTTTTCATTTTCACTTTATTGGCTCTTCAGTAAGTACAAATAGCCAACTGAGTAAAAAAAGATGAGTAAGCGTATCAAATAATGGTAAAAGCCTCGGCAAAAATCCACAGATAAGGCTCATTTCTTATTGGCTGTAACTAGCAGAAAAGAGATATTTGAATATAGTTACAGCCACAGTCGAAAAAAGAGATAAAAATGCTGGTTGAGTTTTTGAATGTAGAGCAAATAAAAGTAATTAAGAGTTAACCCACAGGTATCTATGATGATTATAAATGCGCTATTGGCACAGGTAAGCCCAAACGATCTAGCTGGATTGATTGTTGTAGTGGGAACCTTCATTCTTGCAATATTTTTGGCTTGGGCAGGCTTCAACTTGCTAAAATCTGGGTCACGTCCTGAGAAGGGAGGGGGTGAGTTTTTGGGTTTAAAATTCAATATAGAAACTACAACAGGCGGAATCTGCGTAGCGTTTGCAGCAATTGTAGTAATACAGTTTCTCTCTAAGTTTTATAAGTAATGAGGTGAGTGATTGACTGACAATGTATATCGACGTTAAGTTAGGGATTTGTCACTTAACATAGCGGGAAACTGAGTACGATCGGATTGAGTCTCGTCAATAAATGTCACTGTATCTTAAAGGAAAAGCTTGCCATTGTGGCAAGCTTTTCCTTTAAGTCTATCCTAAATTTTTTATGACATAAGCAATTAAATCTAATTTAGTTCTTCTAAAAAGCAAAATATAGTTGTATTTTTATTTTTGCTCCTGTTATCGTGAAAAATTAAATTCAAAAATCATAAATTATATAAGAATTTTTATGAGGTATAAGTTGAGATTTATATGAGTTTTATAGGTTGGATGTTTGTCAAGGTAAAGTTAGCATGGCAATAAGACTAAAGGACAAACAACACCAACAAGGAATCTTTTTATATGCAACTAACTGAAGTTACACCAACCTTAAAAATAATTACTGCAGAAAGTTTAGCTAAGGATACTCAATTAGCAAAAGAAGTACAGACTAATCTGATTCGTTTAGGTTTACTCGATCCGCCTGCTGATGGAAAATTTGGTCGTTTTTCGACTCAGGCACTTAAAGAATTCCAAACCTTGATGAAAATATCAGAATTGGGATTAGGGCCACAAACAAGCAAGGCATTAGGTGAAACCAAAGAAGTAATCCCTCTAAACTTAGGAAATGATTTGGCCAGCCGAATTGTCAAGTATATGCAAAATAAAGAATACTTTATTGCAATAGGAGAACGTTGCTACAACATTGTTTATTTAGAAGGCGCTGGGGCTGATGGTACACCCAACGAAGATACTTTCAATGAGTGGAATGACCGTCGGATGGTAATTGAAATAGCTTCTGGAACTCCTAAAATTGTGGGTAATTGGTTAGCTACAACCGAACCGGGAGATTACTACACCTATCACCCTATGAATCCTGAGGGCGCGGCACGAATTGCCTTTGGACAGTACAAAGCTTGGCAAGTAGGAAAGCATGGAAACTCCGAACCTCATGAAGCTTTAGTGCAATGTATGTCGGTAAAAGTATACCGCGATTCCAACAAAGATGGTCTTCGTAATGGAGATTCCATTGATGAAGGTCTGTTTGGTATCAATCAACATTGGGGATATGACATGAGGCAAGTTCGTAGTGCCAGTGCTGGTTGCTTGGTAGGACAGTCTCGCAAAAGTCACCAAGAGTTTATGGCATTGGTTAAGCAAGACCGTCGTTATCAGTTAAATGACAAATATGTCTTCTTGACGACTGTTATCCCTGGCGATGATTTAGCCAAAAGTTTCCTGGCTTAGTCAAACTTGATTTACTCCAGAAGGAAGATGGAAGGAAATGATAATTTTACTTGTCATTTCCTTTCCTAAAATACTGGTAGTCTACACTTAAAAAGGAACCAAATTTAGGCTGATAGAGTTTTTAACTTGATGACATCTTCGGCGCTGGTGCTAAAAAAATATTAGTAATTTACAAGCAAAGAAGGTTTAAAAGTAGATAGCATTGTCAAGCAAGCAACTTTTACACCCTTGTGTTTAATGAATTTTGTCGGGTTTTCAAACCCCATTTTGGTTTAGAAATAAAAGAAAAAATCCAAAATTTTTAGAGAGATAACCCATTTTTCAATTCAATAGTTAACTGATCTACGAGGTGAAGTGATGAAACTTGCGGATTTAGTTGATAACAACAAAGTTATCAATTTGGATACTCTCAGTAGCGACAAGGAATTAGTCCAGGAAATCCAAACACAACTTAGTGAAATTGGTTTGCTTCAAATGTCTGATATTGATGGGACTTTCAGTTCCACTACCAAGGTTGCTTTAACTCGTTTCTGTAAGGCAGTTTTCCTCGACAACATGAATTCTGGTTGGTTTGGCCCCACTTTTGCCAAAAAACTAATTGAATTTCGCGATCCTGTAGAAACTGATAATTCCGTAGATTTTAATTCACCTAGTAAAACACCAGACCAACTTATAACAGCACTTAAATTCACTTTGCTGTGGGAAGGTGACTTTGTAAACCATCCAAACGATTTAGGTGGGGCTACCAATAAAGGAATTACACAAAGAACTTACGACTCATACAGAAGCAGCAAAAGCTTTCCAACCCAAAGTGTGAAATTTATTACAGATGAGGAGGTACATGAAATCTACCATAAGTATTACTGGCAGCCTGGCCGTGCTGAATTAATGGTCTTACCTCTCGCTGTAGTGCAGTTTGATACGGCTGTCCTTTTTGGAGTCGGCGGTGCCATCAAGTTTTTACAGCAAGCCATCGGAGTTACTGGTGACGGAATTTTTGGGCCGCAAACTGAAGCCGCTTTGCTGCCTAAAAACAACAAAGAGACAGGAATAGAGATGGTTGAAAAAAGAATCATCTACCATAACCAAAGAGTTGTACAAAACCCAAGCCAAAAAGTTTTTTTAGCTGGTTGGTTGAACCGTGCGAATGACTTGAGAAAGTTCATCGACAATTTGTAAACAAAGCTCTTCTTTAATAAATCCCCAGAACTATTGTTTTCCATCGATTTAACCTATTCAGTACTGATAATTTCTGGGAATGGCTCGAAACGAAATCAACAAATTTTTGTTAACCCAGTTGGACGCGATGAATACATTTGGTTGAAATTTCCTATTTCAGCCAAGCTACTTGGAAAAACTATCTACTAAGGAAATACTCACATGAGTCACGACCCGATCCAACCTCAACAGCAGATATCATTGCCTGATGAATTTGCCCTTGCTATTTACGAAGCAGTGAACTCAGGTGATGTTAATAGGTTACAAGTCTTGCTCGATGAACTATACCACTTCATGTATAGAAGTTTTATTCCTTTTTCCTAGTTGATAAAACCATAGCTTTGATTTGATGTAAAAGTTCGTTTTCAAACTGAGAATATTGTGGAGGAAACAGTATGTCGAATACAATTAAAATTTTATCAATCGATGGCGGCGGTATTCGAGGCATTATTCCAGCGATAATTTTAGCCGAAATAGAAGAGCGCACAGAAAAGCGCGTTGCTGACTTGTTCGACCTGATTGCTGGAACTTCAACGGGGGGAATTTTAGCTTTGGGGCTGACTAAACCCAATGAAGAGCGTAAACCTCAATATACTGCTCGCGATTTAGTCGATTTGTACAAAGAAGAGGGGAGAACAATTTTTCCTTCAAATATTTTTAATGAGATCAAAGCCCTCATAGACGAAAAATATCCCTCAAAGCCTCTAGAAGAGGTTTTACACAAGTACTTTGGTGAAACTCGTTTGAATCAAGCTCTGACAGAAGTCTTGATTACAAGTTATGACCTCAAGCAGCGCGATACCTTTTTCTTTAAACGCTCCAACGCCATTACAAAGCCGAACCGCAACTTCAAAATGGCAGAAGTCGCACGCGCAACTTCCGCTGCACCTACGTATTTTGAACCCTTACAACTTCAGGCATCTGACCGAACATATTTATTGGTTGATGGTGGCGTTTTTGCTAATAATCCAGCTATGTCCGCCTACGTTGAAGCAAAAACTCTGCATCAAGATGCCACTAAATTTTTAGTCGTCTCGATCGGTACTGGACAACTTACAAATCAACTGGAATATAAGCAGGTAAAAGATTGGGGACAATTACAATGGGCACAACCCATTCTCAATGTGGTCTTTGATGGGGTCAGCGATGCAGTAGATTATCAAATGAATATGTTATTGTCTGCTGAAAATAACAACACCCATTACTATCGCTTTCAAATAAATTTGCAAGAGCTTCAACAAGATATGGGCGATCGCATGGATGATGCGAGCGAGCGAAATATTAACTACCTTGAAGATTTAGCACGGCGAATTCTGAATAACGAGGAGAAAAGGTTAGATGCGCTTTGCCAACTGCTAGTTACTAACAGTTAGTTCAAAGCGGTTTGATTAGTAATAATTTAAGGTGGGTAATGCTGTTACAGCATACTGATTAATTGCTAAATGCTTGAGCAGCAGTACTCGCTTTATATGTAGCAATCTATTCTCTTAAATAATATGTAGATTAGCTTATAAGATTCGATCCAAATAAATCAACAAAAAGCAGTCTTATGATTCAGCAAGATAGCCAAGAACAATGCAAAACTCTTCTTAAAGACTTACAATAAGACGTTAATAAACTCCTTAAACAAATTGAGACAGTAGTCAAAGCAGATCCAGATTTAAGCGAAAATATTCAGGAAGAACTTGCAGAGCAAATTGCTTTGTTACAACGCTTGGGGGAATATATTCACTCCACTCCACACCCCAACCACTCACAACCTTAATTCCTGATAGCTTTTCACCCAATACACCTCTTAAATTCATACCAATCCATAGTGAACTCACCTGCCGCCAACTCAACCCAACTCCTAAAACCAGCAACCGTGATTTGGCATCTAACCGCAATACTGCTCAGAATCTTATCGACCTTGCCGCTAAAGCCCTTCCATCTCCCTTCTTTCAATATCCACACCTCCGATCCAATTGGAACCAACGGCTTAACTTCGGATTCTGCCTCAACTTTGGCGAAGAGCGCAGCGATCCCTTCGGGAATCGCCTCTTCCACTGGAGCCTCTACCAATGGAGCAGCCGACTCAACTACTGGCACTGGCTCAACTGCTACTGGCTCAAGCTTAATCTGCCTTAACCATTGATTCAACTGCCCTCTCAACTCGATGGGAGCAAAACTAACCGCCGCGTCACAACATTCCCAAGTGTACTCACTGACCAGCGCTCTCACACCTGCCAAACTTCCCGCCGCCGCTAACATATCCGTTAACTCTTGATATGGGTTAATTTCTTCCACTGGCTTGACAATCGGAGCAGTTGCCACAGTCGGTTTAGTCGATGGCACAAATACACTGAAGTCCTTAGTCTCGGTTTGAGCAATCTGAGTATTAATCCGAGTGGCGATACATTCCAGCATTGCTAAAGCCGTCTGGTTGTCAAATGGTGACTCTTTTACCCAATAAACTCTTTCTCTGTTCCCATCACTTCCTCTCTGGCTTTCTGTGCTAAAACCTAACGACTTGAGCAACCGACCTAAAAAAGCGACTGGTGTATCTTTACCTGGTTTCACTGCGATCGCCCTGACAATTTTCGGGTTTTTTGCCTTCTGCCAAGCTTTAATTACGTCAGCATCTTGAGAAGTCCAAGTTTTACCAGGCTCAAAAAATTTAGTAATTCCTATCTCATTCAACGCATTAACTTTTAACAGTAGGGAACGATATCCAGTTGATAAATTAAACGGTCTAGGATTTTCATCAATGGTAGGCTCTAGCATCTTGTACCAGCGATTTTGTTGCAGTATCTTTGCTTGTTCAGGATGTTTTAGGAAGTGTAACGTTTCCAGTCTACTAATCATTGTCTTGTCATCGTAGTGAACCATCCTAACAAAGTTTGCATCAAATAAAGGAACTTTAACTTCTTCTTCAGTTTGAACTGTTTTAGTATTACCATCTGCCTCAACAATTTCTTCGGTTTTTGTTACTGTAACCTCAACCATAACTTTTTCAATTCCTGGTAGTCGGTCTAGGTATTTGCGCCGCGTAGCCTTCCATTTATCCTCTTGACTAGCTCTAGGATTCCTGTTAATTTCCTCAGCCTTTTCTGTAGTAACATCTTCTGATTCTGCGATATTTTTAGAGTTTTTATCTTTAACTTCTTCCTCAAATTCTTTAATCGGGTCATCAGTTTTTATTTCAGAGAAAGGCTCAACATCATAACCCTTATTCTCTAAGGCTTCATAAAGACATTCTCTCAGGTTGAATCTCTCATGATTAGCAATAGCTCTCAGCTTACATTCATGCTTAAAAAACTCGCTTTTAGCTGCCGTATTAGTTAGGTTTTGCACAAGTTTATTCAGTGCTTCTTTCAAGTCCAATCCCTCAAATGCTGCATTAGCACAATCATCCATAAATTCTTTTAGTGTAGCTTCAATTTCATGAGGAAAAGGAGAGGTAGAAACAGAACCATTAGAATTCATTCCTACTGGCTTACAGTACACATGAATAAGCGCTTCACTATCTCTTACCCTGCGTAATATTTGCAACTGTTCATCAACCAAAAGCACGCCACAGAAGTAACCAAAGATATTTTTAAAGTAACCAGGAATGTCAATATTTCCTCCGTTCTCAAGCGAGGGAGAAAGTAATAAATAGTTTGGTTCATTTAATAAGATCCATTCCTTTGGTGCATCGGCATTTTTGAGGAATATTGATACCTCTTCTCTGTTGGTAGTAGTGCTGTCAATCCTTAACCCTTTTAATCCTAATTGAATCAGCTTTTCCTCTAGTGCTTCTAAGAAAATCTGACTATCTGCAACTACTACGAATGGGGCATCTCCAGCATTTTCTAAAATGTACTTTTTGAAGACTGAAGTATTATTTCCGTTAAGTTCTCCATTGGTTTCTGCACCAATGTAAAACCTGACTTTGTTAGATGTTAGGGAATTATCAAGGTTTTTGATTTTGACAATCTTTTTAGCAATGCCACGATTAGCAAAAATTTCCTCCAGAGATGCGACTGTAGAATCTTTTAAACCCCCATCTAAAATCACAATCCGTTCACATCTACTGAAGGCTTCAATTAATAATTTTCCTGCTGTTTGTCGCCATTGAGAGACAGCAGTATTAGCCATTAATAACTGCTTATACGTAGCCTCAAATTCATCTAAAATTAATATTTTTTCATCAAAATAAGTAGCATGGAAGTGTATTATTGAATCAATGCAGCAAGCAACTTTAGATTGGGGATCTGCTAAAAGCAGTTCACCGTATTTATCGCCTTTTAAATCGTCTTGTAGGTGATAAGTACCAGTCTCACCACAAAACTGTCTTAACAGATTATTCCTAGCACCAAAAAAGATAACACCTTGAGCGGGATTCTCTTTAAGTAGTTGATAAAGCAGAGTAGTTTTCCCACTGCCTAACCCTGAGTTAATGCAGGTACAGTTACCGCTTTTAGGTGTTTCGATAACACCCGATATGTAGCGACTGGTGATATTAATATCACCAGTAAACTGTTTAGCTTTACGCCATAGTTCCCAAGCTTTCCCGGTGCGAATTGCTTGTCTAACTTCTGTGCTTTTTGGTAGGTCAAAAAACTCCTTAACGCTGATAGTTTTAATCTGGGAAAGGTCGGATAATTCATCAATATCAGGACTGTCTTTGGTGATTTGATTCCACCATTTAACCGCAATTTCATAACCCAACTGCTGTAAATACTCGATGGTATTACGCCAGCGATTCATTACTTGAGGGTTGATGACATCGCCAGCATCGGGATAAACAATGATTATTACCTTATTGCCTTCTGTGACGACTTCTAAGGCATTCTTTAGAGTTTGACGACTTGCTAACCACAATCCACCCGCAGCACCGATAACGACGCTGCTAAGGCGATTTGCTGCGAGAAACGGTTTAGCACCTGTACCTTCGATTAAGGAAACTTCCTTGGCTTTTTCTTTAACTGGGAAATGAATCGCCAAAGGTAACTCACCTTCTGAGCCATCTGGGAAGAAGTGCAGCACGTTCCCATTACCACTTAACCAAGCGTAGCGATTACCATCAGCTGGATTACGCCATCTGACCTGACAGCCAACTATCTGCCCTGAAACGTTCCGAACTGGACACAGATAACCATCGTCTGCGGTAATTAGCTGCGTTCCGCCCTTGGTTACGCCTGGAAGTAACGGGTTAACAAGGGTCTTTAAGCGCTGATAACGCTGGACTGATTTGAAGCCAGAAGCAATGATTTCTTCTTCCGTAAATCCTCGACTAAGCAAATCGGTTCTATCGGTTGGATGTAATTCCAGTTGATCTAGTATGGCACGATAACCAGCATCGCGTTCAGTGGCACTGAGCGATCTGGATTTGATCGCGGCAACATCTTGCGCCTTTCTCTGTGCTTTTTCTTGCTTGCGTCGGTTCCATTGTGTCCTTTGTTGTTCAGTCCATTCTTGGGTATTGTCGAGCGTCCAAGTTGACCAGTTACTTGTTCCCCGCTCTCGAATACACTTTAGTCCGTTGATTACCTCACTAAGTTTGGCATCGCTAAAGGTCATGCAAAGGATAAACTCTCGATCGCCATCTTGCTTACTTCTGCATTTGCCAGTAGTGTTTTCACAAATGGGGCAAGGGTTGTGTCGTTTAGTAGGGATGAACTTACTCATGGCTTTCACCCCCAAAATTCTTCCTCACCAATCTGTCGCCACTTTCCCGGCACTGGTAATAATTGGCATCGACTACTTGAAAACAACTGCAATTGAGTGGCTGAGTGCTTTTGATATTGCCGAGCTTGCTATTAAATTTACGGTAATTCGATGTAGTATGATTTTTATCGAACGATTGTTTTATAATATTCATAGGTTGCGATCCCTCTTGTTTGTTTTTCGCAACCGCAGACTTTTCTTTTTACCAATTAGTAATTGTTAATTAAGAACTACTACACTGAGAGTGTTATTTTAATAAGCTTGGGGTAGTAGTCGTCTGCGATTGCTGCTCCTTTTCTGCTTTTGGGGTAGTGCAAAGGTACTGTTCGTTCCCCTGCGTTATCCACGATCAAAGCAAAATCTAGGAAATCCGAAAAAAGTTTTACATTGTAAAGTTAGGTTAAGGGAACTTGTATCTGTTTCGTCCGTGAGGGCCACTGGGATAATGTTTTTCACCGTTAACCAAAGTGAATGATCTTTCCTTCACTGTTTTTTTGCCCCTAATTTCAATCTGCATTTCTCGCATTTGTTTCATCTCCTTCTGATAACGACGATCCTACTTTTGGCTTCACTTGCCTTAAGTATCTTTAATTTCGCCACGTTCAAGAGCCAAATCAACAGCTTTTCTGAGAATGTAACTGGACAAGTCGCTGAGGCTAGTCCCTTCCTTCTCAGCCAAAAGTTCTAAAAGCCTGTGCGTTCGGTCTGGCAATGTCACCGAGATTCGCTTTGACATCTGAGCTTTAACCATATTTTCAATCCTAAATCATACTTCCTGCTTTAATCGTATCCCTTACTTCAGCCATTAACCAACTTAAATGCAGCTATTTAGTTGCATTTATGATACATTCATCTTGTGGCAGTGAAGAGGCAACTTAAACACCACTGCCTGTCCGGGTGACTGACCGTACCCTTTCCACGTCCAACGGATTGACAAACCATTGCCAAAGGTTGGTCAACTCACTGCCAATCTTTAAATCAGTTCAAAGCCTTACCGCTTATGACTTACGCAACTATCGAGTATTACTCAGTTGAATCTGTAACCGAGATGCTAAACATCTCAGAACGCACCTTACGCCGCTATACTGCCCTACTTTCTCGCAAATTGGGCAAAGAGTTCGACAGAAAGAAGGGTGAACCTGGCTTTACCCCTCAAGCCGTAGCAGCGTTGCAGAAGTTTTGCGAGTTACGCCGCGTCAACAATATGCCCGTTGAACGTTGCGCCGAATATCTCAGAGTTAATGGATTTTAGGAATCAAGCCAATGTCTATATCACAGAACCGTCGCCAGCAAATAGAAGCCCAATTAGCCAAGCATGGCATTACTGCCACTGATAAAGCCGTGAACGCAGTGCTGTCCATTCTTAAATCAGACCAACGTGCCACAGTTACCAGTGCCACTCGCAGGTATGCCACAACTGTTAACCCAGAAGTTGAATCAGAAAAATGCGATCGCCAAACAGCCAACAGTGCCAATGGAGACAAGTTGCAGGACTCTTTAGCAGCATTGTCGGATATTTTGGGAGACAGAATCGCAGAGGGCGTAATCAGCAAAGCAGTGGATAAAGCAGTAAATCGCATCAACTCAGGAGACTGGACAATCAACAGCAGTTCTAAAACCAAACTAGAGAACTTAAAACAGGCATTAGATGTTGAATTTGAGATAGTGTCAGAAAATTTTTTATCGCTGCCTACAAATGGCTTATCAAATGCCTTGTTGCTCTCAAGTTCAGAGGAGACATCAAAAGCCGAAATATTAGTCCAATCTTAGTAGTAATAGCGGCGCTAATTCTGTGCAATTTAACAATGGTAATCATCAGATTTACCCCTCAATTAATCCGCATAATTGGGCCGCAAATTACTCAAAAAAAATGAATTATTGAATTGTTAACTCCGACAAAGGAGGAATCATGGAAGTGTTAAGCCTTCAATCAGTCGGGTTTTTCGCCGCATCAATCATTGGCTTTTTTGCAGGCTGTCTCTGGGTAAACGGGCAACAGAACATCGAAATATCACGACTTAATACTGAACTCAAAGCCCAACAATCAGAAATAGCCAAAGCCAACCAAATAATCGAAAACCACAAGCAATTTATCAGAAGAAAAGATACTTTGGCGCGTAGGTTTTGTGACCAATACTTTAAAAAGGATGGTAAATAATGCCGCAATCAATGACAGCATTTGAATTTGAATATCAAACTGAAGTAGTCTCGCAACGTATCAGAGGTTTGAAGTATGAGCAAACCTTGTGTGATGAACAAATCGAAACCAACAAGTTAGAAGCCAAAAAAATTGATGTAGAAGCATCAAAAGAATTAATCAGACGTGCCAAACTGCAACTGGATAAAGCCAAGTTAGACAACGATATTCTTGAGCAAAAAGTTATCCAAACGACCGATAACTTAAGTTACGAAAAAGCCATGACTTTGATTAATAGAGAGTCACTACTGGTACAGGGTAAAGATGCAGTTTTGAAATTGCAGCAAGCCAAAATCGACTTTGAGAATAATAACAAGCTATTTCAGCTTAAGTATCGGAACGTTCCCCAAATTGAATTTAGTATTTTAGGGTTGTCTGGAGGTAGATAGAAATGTGTGATAGCTGCAAATGTGAAATTAAAATTCCTGCGGAAATTTGCGCCGCACAACAGCAACAGGCTGTTAATAATGCTCTCTCAAGATTGGAGAGAATGAAGGCTGAAAATGTGCGGCTAAAAACCAAGACAGCCATTGAAAAAGAACGCACGAATCAGGAACAAGTTAGGCTGAACTACGAACAATCAAAAACTCAATCTGACAGTGAAAAATTCAACTTACAGCAACAGATTAATACCCAGAAAGTCCAGCAAACTAGTCAGCAGTTAAACTTTGAACGGGAAAAGACACAATCGTTAATTGAGAGGCTGAATGCACTTGCAGGTGTGGAAAATCAGAAAGCATTACAAGCAGATCAAGACTTTGAATTTGAGAAGATGCGTAGCGAGTACCAAAGTCAGAAGTACTTAGCGGCAGCGCAAGAGTGGGAAGTCGATTTGTCAGTAATGCAGAAACAACTAGACCAAAAGAAACAACTTTTAGCACTAAAGTATGGACATTAATCGCTCAGTAATTGAGTCAGTTCTAGCGTGTTTTGTGGTGGCTTTAGGCTGTCAGTTAACACGCTTTTTTTATGTGACTCATCAGCTAAGTTACTTAGCCTTTTTGTTTATCCGCTTGGCTATCTGTGGAATAGTTTTAAGTTCTGTTTACTACCTAAAACGTCAGTCAGACGTAGGAGAATTGTCATCAGTTATTATCGGGTCATTGGTGGGGCTATGGATAGAAAATTAAAAACAGTTTATTTGGCAGATGTAGCAGTATTTGGATTATTTCTGTTTGGGCATAGCATCAACAACACCCCTATTGTATGGATATCCATTGCCACTGGCTTACCTTTGTCCAGTTACCTTGTTGCTAAAGTCCCAAGTAGAAAGCAGTTAGAAGACAGTAAAGCTCAACGTATTTATGAGCTTGAATCACAGTTAACTAAGTTACTTGATGAGAAGTCTTGGAATGAAAATCTAAATTCTAGTCAAGTTGAAAAGTTAATCAAAGAAAAGCAGGAGCTAGAGCAAAGCTTGATAGCTGAGAAATTTGAATTAGAGCAAAAACTCTTAGGTGAAAACAACCAAAAAGCTGCCTACCACAAAGAGTTATTACAGGGTAGAGATGCACAGATAGAGCAGTTGAAACAACAATTAAACCGTGAAACTACCAAGCTAAAAACTGAATATTCTGCCATGATTGCCAACATTGAAACAGCACATAAGGTAGAAATAGAGCAGTTACAGGCTGAGTATTCTGGAGTAGTAGCGGAGTTATCCCAACAGCTTGAACAGGCAATTAGTGTTACCGAACAAATCAAAGAAGATGCTGATAATAAAATCTTAGCGGCGCAAAAGCTGACGGAAGAAAACAATGAGATTAAACAACAATTACGTTACCAAGCTGAACAACAGGAATTAGCTAGAAGAGAATTGAGTTTAGAAGAGAGACGGATTCACGTCGAGTTAACTAATGAGAGGGCATTACTTCAGAAACAAATTGATGATGGATTGGTACAGAATGAACGCCTGAAAAACATCATCGAAGTTTTAGAAGTTGAAAAACAGCAGTTAGCTGAACAAGTTGCCGAATATCACATAATGCTGTTCAAAGAAAAATGTGATGATAACTACTCAGTTAAAATGGTGCAAAAATTATTGTTAGAAGCCGATATTAACACCGAGTTTCTCACAATGGAAGAAAAGCAGGATGGTAAAGTAACTGTAATTTACTTGCGTCCAATTAGTGCCTTCAATGAAAACAAGTTAAAGACAGTTTGTGACCAACTACCAGGCTTTTTAAATCTCACTCGCAAGCCTATAATCGAAGTATCCAAGGGCAGATTAGAAGTCAGAATAGACAAGCGTAGCGACAAAGAGAAAGCACTCGCTAATCGGGAAAGATTGGAAAAATCATTGATATCAATCGATGATTGCGTACAAAAAAACTTAGGTTTCTTAGTCATAGGTGAACCGGGAAGTGCGAAAAGTACTGGAGCCTTATATATTGCCAATGCCATCATCAATCAGGAGTTAAGCCAGAAGGGAATTGATGACTTAATCGAACCAGATTCAGCGATGCTTTTGGCTTTTGATATTCATCACAGTACCTCATGGGATGATGCGGGAATTAAAGTAATAGATAATCCACTCGACATTTATCAGCAATTCAAGTACCTACAAACTGAATATGACAACAGAAAGCCCGGAAATAAAACTAACAGACTGATAATTTTCTTTGATGAAATGGCAGAAACTTTGGACAGAATTGAAGTAGCAGTTGCTGAAAAGGAAGGGACTAAAAAAGCTGGAAGTGACGCAGTTTCTTACATTCAAAACCTGTACAGAAGTTTTGGAACTGGTGGGCGGAAGAAGTACATCAATTTTGTCGGGATGAACCATAGTTACAACGTCAAAGCATTGGGAATTGATGGATATTATCGAAACTGCTTTGTTTCAATACTTCTAAATGATGCTTGTCGGCATTACATTAACACAACGACTAAGCATCTACCTGAAGGGAAGAAGGAGCAGTTTTGGCACTGGCTAGAATTAATGTCAAACCGCTATATAGCTTTAGCTACTGGTGCAATAGATGATAGACTGTTAAAACATCCAACTCACCATGATTACCCACAGATTAAAGATGGTAATCCGCCAAAAAATCTGCAACCAGTTAAGCAATTACCGCTAGATATTAAGCTGGTTTAAGCATAGATTTGCTCCGGGGAATTTCAGATATTAGACCCACAAATTATCCATCAAAGGTTTTTAGTTTTAGTCGCTATCCATTAGGGACTAGCTGAACCAAGTCAATCTCATCCCTGATATCAATACCACGCTTGCGATTAAAGTATTGTTTGAGAGTACCATCTTCATTAAAAAAGTCAGGGTATTTCTGATGATGAGAGTTGATATCATCTCGATATTTCTTCATAGCTGATTGGACAACAGAGCCTCTAGAACCTGTTAGTTCAGATAACAAACTTTGAGTAATAATCCATCGCTGTTTCGGTTCGGTCGCTACTTCCGAATTATAGATTTTGATAGCATTAATCGCTCTTCTAACCATCTCTTCCGCTCTACCAGGATAAGTAGAATATTTAGGATTATTGAGTAATTCCTCCGTTGAAATATTTTCTAAGCTGTCCTCTTCTAAGCGTCTAATTTTCCCAGTGATGGTGTTAGCATAAGTCTTTACAGCCTTCTGGATAAATTCAGCCAAATCTAAGCCAGAATGTGTCCTTGCCAATCCTAAAATTTCTTTAGTTTCCTCATCGAGTCCTAAAGCATCAACGACAGCAGTTTCCAACATTTGAGTAGTCAAAGTAGGTAGTGGTGATGTTTTTGAAGTTTCCGTTTTTCCTGACTGCGTTGATTGCTGAATGCCAAACTTAGGTAAACCTTGCCAGTATTCCCTTCTAGCATCATCGCCCGTTACACTCCATCGCTCGGTATTCTCGGTTAAATACCACAATGCCAAATGCTCAAAGCGTTCTACTCTACCTTGTCCTGTGTTAGTGAAATAATACCCATCAGGCTTGACTTGTGTCGCTGGCAGTTTCGGAAATTTAGCTTCTATTTGTTTGCGAATAATACCTAACGGGCGTTTTAAGGTAACTCCAGCATCAATAATTTGGTTGACGGCATCGATTACCAGTTTCTTAATCTGGGCTTCATCAGCAATGCCATCAAGCTTTCGAGCTAATTTCTCACCCAATTTGGGCCAATCATTTTTCGGTTGAGTAGCCATATCGGTTAATTTATTGGTATATCTATAGATTAGTGGGTTAATAGTATTTTATCAATACCACTACTCAATAGATAAATAGGTTTAATATACTAATATTAATGTATTCAAGGAAGTTATCATAAGCATTAATTCATGGACGTTTAGCTTATTCCTTGCTTACTTTAAAAGCAGAGTAAATCAGAGCAAGGAAGATGAGTAGACAGCTAAAGCATCCTGATGAATTGACTAATGAGTTTATCGAGTGGCGAGTAAAGGAACTACTCCCCAAATTTGAAGCCCTAGCACCATATAATCGCAGCAACAGAGAGAAAGGTGTAAAATCTGAGGGTTTGATAGGTTGGAAAGATTTAGCCACTAAGGAAGCCTCACTATTAAAGGCTAATTACCCAGACGATCGACCAGAAGAGCAAAAAGAATACGGTACTTGCTTACGCCAAATTACAATATTGAAAAAAGAGTTAAAAAAAGCTGCTAAAACTGAACTGCTAGACCAGGCTAATTACAATCCAGTTTGCACAATAATTACTCACTTTGGTAATGCTTTAAGTTTCCTATTCAGTCCCTACAAAGAAAAGCAAAATGTCCGGTATCGAGAACAAGTTAAAGCTCGTTCAAAGGCTGAAAATAGAATACCTTTAAACCTATCACCCTACTTAATTAAAGCCAAGGAAGTGCTTACACAAGTGGCTAATGGAGCAGGCTTGTTTGATGTGGAATGGCGGGATGTTTCTTGTGCGCTCGCTTTAGCAACGGGGCGGAGAATGGCAGAAGTCCACTTATCAGCCAAGTTGAGAAAAATTGGAGATTATGATCTAGGTTTCAAAGGTCAACTGAAAGGGAAAAGTAGAAAACTCGACGGTCAGAAGTTGAGAGATTTTGAGTTTGCTATTCCTACTTTATTATCAACTGATTTAGTGTTAGCAGGAATGGAATTTTTAGAGAAACACGACAAGCGTTTTCCAGCAACAGAAGACCCAGAGAGAGTTAACAGACGATGGTCAAAAGTGTTGAATGAACGGGCAAAAGATTGGGCAATTATAGAGGATATGACCTATCACAAGTTTAGGGGAGCATACCTGAAAGCTTGCATAGCTAACTCAGGCGTTGACCCTTTCGATTATTTGGACTATGCGCGAGCGATACTTGGGGATAATGATGAAGCCACCATTAGAGCATATCAAAGGTTTGAGATTAAGCAAGGTAGTATTACCAAACTATAAGCTTTCCTCAAAATAAGAATTATAAAGTCAGTTTTGTAGAGGTCTTGGACTTTGGATAAAGTCCAATCTCTGACGATCGTTGTCTGAAAAATTACCTCCACTACTCTGCGGTATTCAGGGGAGGATTTTGGCTTTCAATCAGCTTGCGGTTAACGATTTCCAGGACAGAATCTAGGTTCATAGAGGCAAAAGCTCGCCCTTTGTCCGTAACTCGACCCAATACTGGCTTAAATACAGTTTTCTAAGTAATTATATACTGATTTCAGATTTTCTCATGAGATTTTTAATGAGCTTTGGGTGAGATTGTTTATGAGATTTATAGGTTGAATCAGCTTCAGGTTAAAAGCTAAGTTGACTTATAGATAAAACAAACCATATAGAGCCAAATTGAAAATTCAAAGCAAACGGTAGATCAATATGAATTTTTCTGACTTTGTGTTCTCGGCAACGGAAATTGCGTCATTTGATTTTAATCAACAAACAAAACGCATTTGGGAAGCAACAAACAATAAGCCTGACAGTCCACAAAATTGGCAATTTCGCTACGACCCGCTTTTTATTCCAGAAATCAGCAATAATCAGCTATTAGTTAAAAGCGAGCAATGGCAGGGACATTCTTGGAGAACTAGCCTGACAATACTGTTAGATAACGAAGAAGCTAGAAAACTTGCATACCAATCTATATGTAAGCGGTATCCAGAACAGGCGCAAAAAATTCAACTGTCAAGTATTTTCGCTCTACCAACTCCCTATATAAAAGTTAATATTCCCGATTTAAAAGAGGTAGAATTAGAATCAAAAATTATTAGAGATCATTTTGAATTTGGTCAACCCTCACAAGAATTTACAATCAAAATAGCATCTCCTGATAGAGATACTGCTCTTAAAATCGAAAAAAAATTATCTTCGATGACTCTTGAATATGAATTCTCTGTTTCTGCTCGAAAAGCACAGCAAAACACAGTCAAGTTTTCACTCCAAAAACTCAAGGACAGTAAACTATATAAAAAATTACACGGTTTAGGTGATGTAGCTTATGTACATCGAGATGACTTAAGAAAATTACTAGAAAAAATTCACACAGAAGTTTCTTTTGATGCAGTTATTGAGAAACCGGATCATTTTGAGTCTGGAATATTTGATAAACTATTAACTTATTGGAATCAATCTGAATCTTCAAAGAACTTTGACGAAACCAAATGGCAGTCAACATATAATCAGGATGATTTAAAACCTAATATTATAACCAAAGAATTAAATAAGATTTTTACTAAAAATGAAGATGAGAAACACTGGAAGTTTAATCCATCTGCTGATATCAATGCTGACGCAGGCGCATTAACGCAAATTAAAACCAAAATGGTTGGTAAATTATCTTTATCAAATGACGACCTTAAAAAGTTGTTACGAGAACAAAATATTGAAGCAGATATACAAGGTACAAAAATAGAAGCTAAGTCTATTGATCTATGCCAAGTTAATTTAGCTGCTTTTAACGAGCAAACTGAATTAATTAGTGTTGTGACATTTGTAGAACCCATTGAAGCTAACACCAGTAAAGGCTCAGTAGAGTTTTCTCGATTATTTTCAGTTAGCGTAGCTGAGGTCAAAGATAAAATAATAGCCCTTTTTGGCAAAACTTCTGTTGGTAAGTCGGCAATTCTCAATTCATTGATTGGTGCCGATATAGCTACAACTTCTGAACAAAATGATTTACTTATTATTTGTTTCAAATCACCTTTTGTTTGGCTAGATTTGCCTGGAATAATTGGTAACAAAAATTACGAAGAACTGGCAATTAAAAAGGCTCAACAAGCTGATGGTCAGATTTTTGTAATTGATGGTGAGCCTTATAAAGATGAAATGGAGTCGTTCGACATAGTTCATGCTCATTCTCCTGATATTCCCAAGATTGTATTTGTTAACAAGTGGGATATTATTCAAAACCATACTCCCAAGAAAGAGCAGGAGATTATACGCTGTCTGATCTCAGAAAAGATGGGCAAGTTTGTAAAGAATGCAGAGGACATTGTTTATGGTAATGCTATGAATTTAAACCAAAAAAATGATGAAATGGTTCGACAGAACTTACCCCAATTAATCAATAAAATCAAGGAGGTTTTTTAGAATATGGTTAGTAATCAAGAAATTCGTAATGATATTTCTCAAATTCAGGCTGAACTACAGGAAGCGTTAGAAAACCTAAAGGAGCAATTCAGTAAAAAACTCAACGATGGAGAACGTCAAGAAATACAAAACGAATTCAAGGAAATAAACGAACTTTTAGAACGTATAAAAACTGGCTTAGTTTGGGTAGTCCTGTTTGGCAAAACTTCTGTTGGTAAGTCGGCAATTATCAATTCATTAATGAATATGGATGTAGCTAAAGTTGGTGTCGAACACGATAAAACAACTATAGCAACTCCCTATAAAAAAGAACCTTGGTATCTAGTAGATGTACCTGGGATAATGGGTCAAGAAGAGAACGAAAAATTGGGGATTGAAGAAGCCAAGAAAGCTCATGGACATATTTTTGTAATTAATAGTGAGCCTTATCAAGATGAAATAGAATTGTTCAATTTAATTCATGAACATTCACCAAATATTCCTAAGATTGTATTTGTTAACCAGTGGGATAAGGTTACAAAGAATCAACCCAAGAACGAGCAGAAAATTATATGCTCTCGAATTTCAGAAAAGATGAGCAAATTTGTGAAGTCTCCAGAGGACATTGTTTATGGTAGTGCCATGCTTTTTGATCCAGAGCGTGATCAAATGCTCCGACAGGAATTACCTCAACTGCTCGAACGCCTCTATGAGAGCGCTGGGACATTAGGTGAATTAATGAATGTTCTAGATCCAACCCAACGTGCTGGTGAATTGAATCATAAGATCAATAATCGTATTTTTGAGATCAGGTTAAAAGTAGCACGGAAGGTAATCAGTGCTTTCGGTACGGCTGCAATTGTAGGTATAGTAGTACCAGCCTCCACAGTGACTGTTTATCCTGCACTCCTAATAGGTATGGTGTTTACGATATGTAAAATCATGGGAAAACAAATAACCAAGAAGAGGGCAGGAGAAATTATGTGGACTTGTTTGAAGATTTTGGGTGTAAATAGTGTGGGTGGAATCGCCGCTCTCATTTTAACAGATGCAGCCACAACTGCACTGACACCTGTGGGTGGACTAGGACTAGCTCTGGGCGGACTTGCATCAATCGGCGGTATGGGATGGTATTGTTACTCGCAAACTGTCAAATTAGGTGAAATAACATTAGAGTATATTCGCAATGACTTTTCTTGGGGAGAGCAAGGGCAAAAAGAAGTTCTTGACAAGTGTCAAAAGAAAGTTGAGGAAATCTATGTAAAGCTAAAACCGATCTAAAGCCCCAATGCGATCGCTACACGATATCGCACAGTCTTGGTTAATAGCTCATGCAGAAAAACCTTAAAAAGTCAAGAGAATTAATGTAAATATTGATGCGATAAAAGTGTGGGTAGCTAGCCAAGAATTATGGTGTATAAGCAGCGATAAATTGAAAAACTGCCAATCAAAGTAAAAACAAACCACTTAGCGATCGGTGTACATAAAATTATAGTTTTGTGTACAGAAAATTTGCCTACCCTTACCAGGAGCATTCGTGACAGGTTAAGAAAACAGAACAAATGTCAATAAGTGAATATGCTTAATAAAATAGGAATGATTTTGGGAATTTTGCGTTGGTCGGGAAGAGGTCTAAGGCAATCACTGATTGCCTTAGACCTCTTTGTATGATGATGATTTTCAAGAATTCGACACCAGCACAAACTTTAAGAGCATCAGGGTACTAAAGATGTCAAACTAGCTTTCATAAAAGTTTTGCTCATCTAATACCAGTTCTCTGTAAAGATGCGCTTAATAAAATAGTTTCAGTCTCAGATACTTTTGCTCGTAACGGAATGATAATAAATCTATTTTTAGGAGAGTTCGCTGCGCTCCCTCTCCTAAAAATAGATTGTCAAAAATGACAAAATTGCCCTAATTATAGCCAAAATTTAACCTATAATTGGCGACAAAAAGGTGAAAATCTAGCTAAAAAGGTTTCTTTAAGCTAATTTCTTTCCGGCTAATTTTTGCTGATTTATCGATTTAGGGTATTAATTTGTTCAAGTTAAACTTCTGAGAGCGTCAGTAATAAAATCCCAGCCAGTTAGGGAACTAATAACGGATGGTGTAATTTCTTCGAGTGCCTTTTTCAATATTGCGCGTAATTCATCAAGACAAGGGCAGTTATGCCATTTTAATTGAGCTTTTAAATGTTCCCAAAATCTTTCAATTGGATTAAGCTCTGGTGAATAAGGAGGTTGAAAAATTGGGATGATAAATTCTTGCCAATCCAGCATTGATGACTGATGTATTTTTCCTCGATCCATTTGCATAATGATTAAGCTATCTGTAAACTTGGCTGACACCAAATTAATAAATTTTTGAAAACAAGTACTATCTAGATGCGAGAATTCATAGAAGAAACTATCTCCTGTTAACGGTTCTACTACTCCGTAAAGATAGAAATTATCTCGTTTCCATTGCACTTGTCCTATCGGCTTAACTCCTGCAAGCGTTAGCATTCGTCCCGGAATTGTTTGTAAGCCAAGCCTAGTTTCATCTTGGCATAAGTACGTGATTTTTTCTCCAAGATTTGCGAATTCTTCTAATGCTTTTACGGCTAAAGATAAGTTTTTTAAAAATGCTCTTCTGCTTGGGGATGCTGCTTTTTATTGCTGGGGCGTGGCACTTTTAATTTGGCTTTTAACCGATAACGCACCAGCTTATGAACTTTTTGATACGCTGCTTTCACGCCAGCGTCTTGTTCTAGCCACTGCTGCACTTCCAAATAGCTCTTAAATCCCTGCGGTTGTTGTAATTTTTCTTTGAGTTTTTCTACTATTGCTGGTGGTACTATTGCTTTGTTACCTGGTGGATGTGACACTTTTAATAATGCTTTCACCCCGCCTTTTTTGTACAAGCTTACCCATCTGGTAATCGTTGCTTCATTTCGATCTAACCGCATGGCTAATTCTTTCCGGCTTTTTACAAGACCCTGTTTTAGCCAGTACAGCATTAGCAACCTTTCTTTGCCACTCCCTTTTGAGTTGACTTTCAACCGCTTCTCTAATTCCTCTGCTGTTTCTGTTATTCTTACTGATAGTGTCCTAGCCATACTCCTGCACCCTGTTTCCTCTTCTTTAGCTTAAGGTATCAATAAAGAAGGCATCCCAATTATTAAGCGCATTGTTACAGAGAATTGGTATTACTTAACCCCATTTATTTGATTTTTATTTATTACTCTTCTTTCTTGAAACAACTTATATTTGCTAATTTCTCCAACTAATTATTTTTGATAATCTTTCATTGTCGCTCAGCTCGCGGGAGCAAACAAATTCTAATCATTTAGAGAGGAAAAATGCAATTGGAAATTGCATTTTTCCTCTCCCCGACCAGCGAGAGATTTGGGAAATCATTTTTGATTAGTTTTTGAGCATATTCTCTCATTGACATTCACCCTTCTTTCTTAACCTGTCACGAATGGATACTGATACACTTGGCGTGAAAATGCCGAAAAAATGTTTCTTGTTTTGGGAAGCGAGTCAGAGAAGTTTTTTGATTATTGTGGCGATAGGGGAAGTTTTGGGTCACAACTCCTGAAAAGCTGATGAAATATAGGAATTCAACCGTCACCTCAACTGTCACCTCTCCCGTCACCAGCAGGGGAAGCGATACGGCTAACGCCACGCTGCGCGAACGAGAAAGGCTTTCTTGAAAAAACTAAGGACACCAAAGAAAGCAAGAGAGCAGGCATAAATATTTGAACTATTCCCCTGATAGTTAAAACTTGGTGGACGGCTGTGATACTTACCCTATAAGGGTTAGATGCTGTCCACCTGCGGCGATTTATCGAGGGTGAAAACTACGTAAGGTGGACAGGAGAAAGCCAGCTTGCCTCAACAATTGGAATTAGATTAGTCAGTTAGATGCTTGATGGCGATACGCTCTTACTGCACGCTGGCGCGAACAATCAAAGGGAAAAAGTTGTAGTAAGATTAAAAGCAAGAGCAAGCGTCCGGCTCAAAATAGCTGAAAACAGATGATAGCAGCAGAGTTAGCTCTCTTAACAGAAAGACATGGTGAAGCATCAAAACAAGTAAAGATGCCTCATCAATACTCAGGGAAGTTTTTTGCAAAAACAGAAAATCAAAGCCAGAATCATCAAAACTTAAATCTCCATCACCTGTATATTGCTGAGATTCTGACTAAGCTTCAAGTCATCTATGATGCAATGGTATGGGAAGTTATAACCCCTCGCTTCAGAAATTGGATTGCAAGTATCTATATACAAGAGGCAAAAGAACGGGACGCAATTAGCGATACGCTTACGGTAGGCTGTTGCGATCGCTGCGATACACCTTTTCTTGAATGCCCGACAGGGCTATACGGCACGCTCACGCTACGCGATCGCTTTAGTCGTGACCAGATGACTCAACAGGTTATCTATGACGCAACGTTGTGGAAAGATATGGCTGCTGGCTCCAAGATTAGCGATACGCCTTTTCTTGAATGCCCGACAGGGCTATACGGCACGCTCACGCTACGCGATCGCTCTATTCATGATGCAATAACTCAACAGCCCCAATCTATCTATGACGCAACGGAATGGAGAAGTATAACCCCTGGCTCCAAGAATCAGACTCAAAAATCTCGGTATATCTATGACGCTATGGTATGGACAAACATATCTATGGGTGACGGGATAGCTCCACACCTGATAATATCTATGACAGAGCGACATAGAGAGAGATATTTTATCTATGACGCAATGAGTTAACTACTCATTTGTCGAGTGTCACAGTAAGCGTCGGAAATGTCACGATAAGTGTCGGGGAAAAAATAGGAGTGAAATGATGATGGAGTAAGGGGTTGAGGGATGTAGTACGGAAGTAATTGGCTGGGAAGAAGCGAAAATAAGAGAAAAAGTATCGAGAAAAATGTCGCTCCAGAAGGAACTGATGTAGGTGAGAGAGAAAAAAAGTAGAGCAAAACAGAGAGATAGAGGGTGAAAAAAAGAAACAAAAAGTAACACAATAAATGTCGCTTTTGAAGCCAAGGAAGACTTAGAATTCAAAGCAGAGCCGGGATTGGAGAGAGAGATCATGTACCCTTGCCAGTCGAATAAAGTCGGAGAAGATAATTTGGTGCCAGAAACGGAAGATTCACTGGTGTTAAGGGAAAACGTAGCAGGAGAATGGGAAATAATAAATGCTCCGTTAGAGTTGCCAGGTGAGGTGCAGCAACAGATTGAGGCAATACAGAAATTGCTCGCAGTGCAAGGAACAGAACGCTATGGGCGGGTGCAGCAACAGGTAGCCCAGCAATTAGGGATAAGTGTTCGGAGTGTGCAAAGACTGCTCAAGAAATGGCGAGAACAAGGAATAGCGAGCTTACCCAGACAAAAGCGATCGGATCGGGGAGCAGCGAAGACCAGCCGGGAGTGGCAGGAATTTATTCAGAAGACCTACCAGGTGGGGAATCGGGGCAGCCGGAAAATGAGTCGGGCACAAGTGTACCTGAGAGTGCAGGCACAGGCAGAAGCGAAGGGAGTCAAAGAGTATCCGAGCCGTCCCACAGTATATCGAATTCTACGTCCCCTTCTCGAACAACAGCAGCAACAGAAACGCAGGTTAGGCTGGCGAGGAGAGCAGTTAAAAGTGAACAGTAGAGAGGGATTAGAGATAGACATCGAATGGTCGAACCAAGTGTGGCAAGTAGATCACACCCAAATAGATCTACTGGTAGTAGACATGAGTGGAGAGATTCTGGGAAGACCCTGGTTAACAATAGTAGTAGACACATACTCGCGGTGCATGATGGGAATGCACATAGGATTTGATGCTCCA
This sequence comes from [Phormidium] sp. LEGE 05292, assembly GCF_015207735.1. GTDB lineage: Bacteria > Cyanobacteriota > Cyanobacteriia > Cyanobacteriales > Aerosakkonemataceae > Floridanema. The sequence continues at coordinate 2,564 of NZ_JADEWG010000011.1, read as the reverse complement.
AGTGCCGCAGTAGTGTGTCTGGCATTGCGCCATGCCATACTGCCCAAACAGTACAGCAGTGCATACGAATTGAAGCAGAGTTGGGGGACTTATGGATTGCCAAGGTACTTGTATACCGATGGAGGCAAAGACTTTCGCTCGCAGCATTTAGAACAAGTAGCTACCGAACTAGGGATAGTCCTGTGCCGCCGACGAAAACCGTCAGATGGAGGAATAGTAGAGCGACCGTTTGGGACATTCAATCGAGAATTCTTCTGCACAGTACCAGGATACACAGGTAGTAACGTGAAAGAGCGATCGAATAAAGCCGAATCGGAAGCTTGTCTAACACTAGTACAACTAGAGCAGATGTTAGTGCGTTACATAGTAGACCACTACAATCAAGCACTAGATGCGAGGATGGCAACGCAAAGCCGGATCGGGAGATGGGAAGCCGGAAGGATGGCACAACTACCCTTATTGGGGGAAAGAGAGTTAGATATATGCCTGATGCGACGAGATCGGCGAGTAGTCTACCGGAGTGGCTACATTCAGTTTGCCAACCTCACCTACCAAGGAGAACATCTAGCCGCGTATGCCGGAGAATCAGTCATCATCCGATACAACCCCCGCGACATCACCACCATATATATTTACCAACTAGTAGAGAGCAAAGAAGTATTTCTCACCCGCGCCCATGCGATGGGATGGGAAACCGAAATCTTGTCCTACAGGGAAGCACAAGCAATCAGTCAAAGGAGACGAGAAGCAGGCAAAGCGATTCCCCTACGGGGACGCTGTGCGAACGACAATCGTTCATTGTTGGAAGAAGTCCGCTCTCGCCAGGAGCAGATAAAGAGACTGCAACGACAAAAGAAACAGAAAGTAACACCAATTCCCACAGTAACGGTGGAACAACCCGACTCAATCAAAGCCAAAGAAATGTTGTCTGCCGCTTCTTCACAGTTAGCTTCAACAACAGAAGAACCATTCACCTCAAAAGAAGCGGAAGAACCGAAGCAGAAGTTGACCGTACCATTCGTGCGGGTGTATGACTATGAACAAATGAAAAGGGAGGCAGGCTTACTGTGAACTCGGATGAGATGTCGATCATAATTCCTGACCGGAGAGACTTAACTCCCAACAGAGGATGAAACAGCAGATGGAGCCGTAGCAGAAGTAATCAGGAGCTTGACAGCCCAAGTAACTTCTCGACCTGCGATCGGTTCATGGGATTGTTGAAATTGTCGTTTGAGCAGCTTGAGCAATTCCTCCTGCTCAACAATATCAGGGGAATAAGCCCATTGCCCAGGAGTGAGCCGACGAGTAATAACGGCACGTTCTGAGGCAATCTTATCGGTATTGAGTGCGACACAGGCAGCAAAGAAAGCTGGCTGCAACGCTTGAATTTGTTGTTCAAGCAGAGCCATTTGTGTCCGCAAATCAATCATGGCATTGATGACTTCAACTGGATCGAGGAGCCGATCGATCTGGGTGTGGTCTGCGTTCACTGGTGGCTGTAAATCTTTACTCATGGTATGCTCCTGACAGATAAACCTAATTCTGAACTATGGGTGACGATACGATTTGTAGGCAAATGTCGCGTACTACCTACGATAAGTGGATTTTCTCATGGTATTTGTTCTGTGCCCTTTGTCTTGATTGGCGATACGCCTGACGGCACGCTGGCGCGATCGCGTTTGACCATCTATGATGCGACCAAAGGGAAAAAGTTGTAGTAAGATTAAAAGCAAGAGCAAGCGTCCGGCTCAAAATAGCTGAAAACAGATGATAGTAGCTTCTTTAGCTCTCTTAACAGAAAGACATGGTGAAACATCAAAAGAAGTAAAGATGCGTCATCAATACTCAGGGAAGTTTTTTATAAAAAGAGAAAATAAAAACCAGAATCATCAACACTCAAATCTCCATCACCTGTATATTGCTGAGATTTTGACTAAACTTCGAGCTATCTATGACGCAACGGTAATGAGAAGCATAACCACTCGCTTCAGAAATGGGATCGCAAGTATCTATATACAAGAGGCAAAAGAACGGGATGCAATTAGCGATCGGCGCGATCGCTTCCCAAATCAGACTGCAACTATCTATGTACAAGCGGGTAAAAAGAGAGAAGTAACTGGCGATTCCGCTTTAGCAGATACGTCTACAGCAGGCAGGCGCGATACTGCTAAGGCAATGCTACGCGATACACCTTTTCTTGAATGCCCGATAGGGCTATACGGCACGCTACGCGAACGCTTTATTCATGACGCAATAACTCAACAGCCCCAATCTATCTATGACGCAACGAGATGGAGAAGTATAACCCCTGGCTTCAGGAATCAGACTCAAAAATCTCGATTTATCTATGACGCTATGGTATGGACAAACATATCTATGGGTGACGGGATATCTCCATACCTGATACTATCTATGACAGGACAACATAGAGCCGGATATCTTATCTATGACGTGATGAATTAACCACCCATTTATATATGACGCATCGGATTGGTATCCATAGATTCCTTGCTTCCATTCCTTGTTCTTATAAGAACAAGGAATGGAAGCAAGGAATCTATGGA
>NZ_JADEWG010000119.1 GCF_015207735.1 [Phormidium] sp. LEGE 05292 | reverse complement strand
CCCCCTACCTCCCTACCTCCCCACCTCTTCTTCCCAATACCCAATACCCAATTAAACTGCCTTGGAAAAGCGATCGGTTTGTTGGGTTTTCAAGTATTTATCAAAAGCTGAAGCAATGTTTCTGATTAATAATCTTCCATTTGGTGTGACTTGAATTTTATTGTGCGAAACGTGAAGTAATCCATCTGCTTCTAGCAAGCGTAAATCGTAGCGTTCTTGAGCAAAATACTCTTCAAAATCCATGTCAAAGCTGAGATGATATTTTTCTTCAACATCATGTTTGTCAAGTTGGAATTGGCACATTAATTCCATAATGATACTGCGACGGATAATGTCATCTTTAGTCAAGGTAACACCCCGTTCAATGGGAAATTCTTGGTTATCAATTGCTTGATAGTACCTTCTCAAACGCTTGTGATTTTGCACATAAACATCCTGCAACATACTAATAGAAGTCATACCAAAACTTAGCAAGTCGGATTCTGGTTTGGTAGTATATCCTTGGAAGTTTCGGTGCAGTTCTCCTTCTCGTTGCGCGATCGCTAATTCATCATCCGGTTTAGCAAAGTGATCCATGCCAATAAATACATAACCGCCAGAGGTTAATTCTTCAATTGTCATTTGCAAAATGCTAAGTTTTTCTAATGCCAATGGCAATGAATCTTGGGGCAAGTTTTTCTGAATTGGTTTTAGCCAAGGTACATAAGCAAAATTGAAAACAGCAATCCGATCGGGATTAAGTTTCAAGGTTTTGGAAATGGTATCTTTAAAAGTATCCAATGTTTGATAGGGCAATCCATAAATTAAATCAACATTGACACTTTCAAACCCTGCATCTCGTATCCATTCCATTGCTTCAAACAACATTGATTCTGTTTGAATACGATTAACTGCTTCCTGCACTTTTGGGTTGAAATCTTGAATTCCAAAACTAATCCGATTAAATCCCAAATCGCGCAAATGAAAGATATAATTTTTATCTAAAAACCGGGGATTTACTTCGATCGAAACTTCGGCTTCTGGAGCTAATTTAAAATTATCATTAATCTTAGTCCAAAGTTTCTCAACTTGTTGGGGAGACAAATAATTAGGTGTACCTCCACCCCAATGAAGTTGTTGAACTTGCCGATCGCGATCGACTAATCTCGCAATCCGTTCGATATCACGCCCAATATAATCTAAATAAGGTTCTGCTACTTCTTTGCGTTGCGTAATCACCGTATTACAACCACAAAAATAGCAGGGAGACTCACAAAAAGGAATATGACAGTAGAGCGATAAAGGAGTATTTTTGTAATTACCAACTGCGATCGCTGCTTTAAAGTCAATTTCCCGAAAATCTTCCTTTAATTCCGTTGCAGGTGGATAACTTGTATATCTTGGTACTGAGCGATCGTATTTTCTCAGTAAATTGAAGTCAAATTCCACAGCTTGCGATAGCAGTTTCATATTCTCCCCGAATCTCTAATAGGTATAATTAAGCATCAAACAATTGCCGAATCATGGTTCCAGCAACTTTCAATCTTTAATCACTTTATAGCTATGGATAAATTTGCTAACCAACTAGTTGCAAAACTTAATAGTATTGGGGACTGGGGACCGCCATCGACTAGGGACCGCCATCGACTAGGGACTGGGGATTGGGGAAGTTTTGAGTTTTGAGTTTTGAATTAAAGAGAAAGTTTTAAGTTATCACCTTGTCCCCTTGTCCCCTTGTCCCCTTGTCCCCAGTCCCCAATCCCTAATCGATGGCGGTCCCCAGTCCCCTCTTTGGTCGAAAAATATGAGAATGTTCTGGGTGATAAAGTTTCGATCGCCTCTCGCGCACTTTCCCCACTTCACCCAAAGCCGGACTAATCACATAAAGAGTAGTCCGAATTAAATTTTCTTGCTTAGTTACTTCTGCCATTTGGTGTAAAGGAACCACTAAAATCCTTTCATCGGGCCAACCTAAGCGAAAACAAATTGCAACTGGTGTATCAGCAGAATAATGTGCCATTAATTTTGTTTGTGCTTCTTCTACCATTCGCGCACTCAGGTAAAGACACAAACTTGCTTGATGTGCTGCTAAAGAAGCTAATTCTTCGGTTTCTGGAACTGCCGAAGCATTGCCACTCATCCGAGTTAAAATAATAGTTTGAACTAATTCTGGTACAGTTAATTCAACATTAAGTTTAGCTGCGGCTAATTGAAAAGCACTAATTCCCGGTACTATTTCAAAAGGAATATCTGCTTCTGCTAAAGTTTGGATTTGTTCGTGTACAGCACCGTAAAGGCAAGGATCTCCTGAATGCAGACGCACAACAGATTTACCATTTTTTACCCGTTCAATCATTACAGGTAAAATATCTTCTAAAGTTTTGTTCGCCGTCGGGATAATTTCTGCATCAGGACGAACACCCTGTAAAATTTGTTTTGGTACTAAGGAATCAGCAAATAAGATTACATCTGCTTGTGCCAAAATTTTCTGAGCTTTCACAGTTAATAAATCTGGGTCGCCTGGGCCAGCACCAACAATGTAAACTGCTGGTGGTAGGGGTAAAATCCCATTTTCCAATAATATTTGAGTTTGAGACTTGTTTGAAGAAATCATTCCGGATCGCTAAATATATCTAAGGAAATAGTAATTGGTAGATGCACCCTGGTTAAGCCTTAGAGAGATTCCTCTCCAGGGCTTTTTTTAGGTCTGTTGTTCCGACTGAAGTCGGAAAAAGACTAAAGTCCCCACAACGAACTTGTCTGTTGTTCCGACTTCAGTCGGAATTAATTACGATGCCAACGAGTACCTTCTGGGGTATCAATTAAAGTAATTCCCGCAGCTTTTAATTGGTCACGAATGCGATCGCCTTCCGCAAAATTCTTCGCCTTCCGCGCCGCTTGTCGTTGTTGAATTAAATCATCAATTTCTGCATCACTTAAACCATCAGTAGATTCATTTGTTTGGGTTTCTGGTTGAACTGACAAACCTAAAACATTCGCCAAACTAACCAGAGTTTTCCATTGTGCTTCTAACTGGGTTGGCGGAGTTTTTGTTTTACCTTCATGAACTAAGATATTACCTTCCTTACCCAATTCTTTAGCAATTTCAAATAAAACCGCTAAAGCACCAGGAGAGTTAAAATCATCATCCATCGCTTCTTGAAAGCGTTGTTCTTGGGGACTGGGGACTGGGGAGGATGACAGGCAAGATGCCTGTCCTACATCCCAACCTAATTGTTTGCCGTATTCATAACCGAAAAGCAAACCTTCTTTTAAAGTATTCCAACTATTTTGGGCAGCTGCCATTGCTTCTGCGGTAAAATCGATCGGCTTTCGGTAATTTGCTTGCATGACAAACAACCTTACTGCCATTGGTTCCGGTGCATTTGGCGCATCCAATAACTGGCGAATAGTCGTAAAATTGCCCAAAGATTTCGACATCTTTTCACCATCAACATTCACCATGCCATTGTGTAACCAATAGCTAGCTAAACTCTTACCTGTGACAGCTTCCGACTGAGCAATTTCATTTTCATGATGGGGAAAAACCAAATCTGCACCACCCACATGAATATCAATAGTTTCCCCCAAGCATTGACGCACCATCGCGGAACATTCAATATGCCATCCCGGACGACCTGCACCCCAAGGCGACTCCCAAGCTGGTTCTCCCGGTTTCGCCGCCTTCCACAAAGCAAAATCAAAAGGGTGTTTTTTCTTCGCCGCTTCCGGGTCTTCTACCTCAACTCTACCACTCGCCCCCGCTTGCATATCTGCTAAATTGCGACCGGAAAGTTTGCCATAATCAGAAAAATTCCCCACTGTGTAATAAACATCGCCAGCAGCAGGGTAAGCAAAACCTTTGTGTTCCAGTTCGTGAATTAATCGCTTAATTCCATCTAAAGTATGAGTAGCGCGGGGATATTCATCGGCTTTCATAATATTTAGCCGATCCATATCTTCAAAATAAGTTTGGATGTATTTTTCCGCAACGGCTTCCATTGACGAGCCTTCTTGCCGTGCTTTATTGAGGATTTTATCGTCAATATCCGTAAAATTCTGCACGTAGCGAACTTGGTATCCTCGCCAAAGTAAATAGCGGCGCACCATATCCCAAACAATGTAAGAACGTGCATGACCCAAATGGCAATAGTCGTACACCGTCACGCCGCAGCAGTACATTTTCACTTTACCCGGTTCCAAGGGTGTAAAGGTTTCTTTCCGACGAGTCAGTGTGTTGTAAAGCGTTAGGGTCATAAAGCCAAATAAAGAAAGAATATTGACGCATTAACTAGCGTCCAAGTCTACAACAGAAAGTACTATTCTATTAGTTTATGATTACTCAGAAAAAGAAATTTTTCTTGAAGCAAATTGAGAAAGCAAGTTTTATGTCTCAGAATTTACAGGAGCGAATTGCAGCATTTCCTTTTTGGTATCACAAAATTGAGTTGCCTGGTGGGATTATTACACCGGGATGGGCACCGCTCAATCAAGATAGTTATGGTATACCAAAAGATCTGACAGGTAAGCGGGTTTTAGATGTTGGCGCTTGGGATGGTTACTGGAGTTTTGCAGCTTTGAAACGGGGTGCTAGAGAGGTTATTGCTATTGATGATTTTTCTGATTTTCTAGGTCATCTGGAAAACAATCAACGCTGTGCTTGGGATACTTTCGATCTTTGTCGTGAGGCGCTTGGCTATAGTGAGGATATTTGCCAACGAATAGAGATGTCTGTTTATGATGTCTCGGAGGAACGGCTGGGTCGGTTTGATGTGGTTTTCTGTTTTGGGACGTTGTATCATTTGCGATATCCGCTGTTAGCTTTGGATAAGTTAGCGGCATTATGTGATGATGAGTTATATGTAGAATCAGCGATTCTAGATGATTTTAGCCCCTATCAAGGTGGTTTGGGTCATGGTTATCCCGGCAAGCAGATGGTTATGGAATTTTATCCTAATAATGAGTATGGCGGAAATTCTACCAACTACTGGGTGCCAACTTTAATGTGTCTAGCTAATATGCTAAAAGCAGCAGGATTTAATAAGGTGCAAGCTTGGAAGTTGGTTAAACAACCAACTCAGTTGAGTTTGTGTCGAGGTTTTGCAATGGGTAGCAAGGCTACTTAGTCATTATGCAAAGCTTATCCTAGTTTTTTTGAATTGTCTTACTTACTTTAGAACTACACTATGCAAACAGCAGCTTCTTCCGATCGATCGATCGCAATGGATGCCCCAAAACACGGATTACCAGTGACAATTATTACTGGTTTTCTCGGTAGTGGCAAGACTACTCTCCTCAATCACATTCTAACCAATCAACAAGGTTTAAAAACCGCAGTTCTTGTCAATGAGTTTGGCGAAGTTGGCATTGACAATGAGTTAATTATCTCCACTGGTGAAGACATGGTGGAGTTAAGTAATGGTTGTATTTGCTGCACGATTAACAATGATTTAGTTAATGCAGTTTACAAAGTTCTGGAACGAGGAGACAAGGTAGATTATTTAGTAGTAGAAACTACGGGATTGGCAGATCCTCTACCTGTGGCTTTGACCTTTTTAGGAACTGAACTGCGAGATTTAACTCGCTTGGATTCAATTATTACTGTAGTTGATGCAGCGAATTATAGTTTGGATTTGTTTAATTCCCAAGCTGCTTACAATCAAATTGCTTATGGCGATGTGATTTTATTAAATAAAGCAGATTTGGTGGATGAAGCAGATTTAGATCTGCTGGAACTGAAGATTAGGGATATCAAACAAGGTGCAAGAATTCTCCGAACTACCAAATCGGAAGTACCCTTGGCTTTAATTCTCAGTGTGGGTTTATTTGAATCTGACAAATATTTTGAATCTGAGGAATCAAAGCACGACCACGAACATCATCACCACGACGATCATGACCACGATCATGACCATTCTAATTGCGATCACGATCATGGTCATTGCACACACGATCATCACGATCATGAACACGATCATCACCATCACCATCATCACTCTGACCACTTAGAAAATGATGGTTTTACTTCAATTTCTTTTGCCTGCGATCGACCTTTGTCGATTAGAAAGTTTCAATATTTCTTAGATAATCAATTGCCAGATTCGGTATTTCGTGCTAAGGGAATTCTGTGGTTTGATGAAAGTCCTAAACGGCATATTTTCCACTTATGCGGTAAGCGTTTCACAATGGATGATGAAGATTGGAAAGGGGAACCAAAAAATCAATTGGTATTGATTGGACAAAATTTAGATCGTGAGAATTTGAAAGCACAATTGGAAAAATGTGTCTGTATTCCTACTACAAATCGTGGTAAGGGATTCGGGAAATAGTTGTTGAAGCTAGACTAGATCCTCGACTTTTTCAAGAAGTCGGGGATCTAACTTAAACTTTTAGTTCGATCGCTAATTGGCAACTCTATCCTAAATTCTGTTCCTTTTCCAAGTGTAGAGTCACAGCGCAAATCACCTTGATGATTCTTGGTGACAATTTGATAGCTAATTGCTAATCCCATTCCCGTACCTTTTCCCACAGGTTTAGTTGTAAAAAAGGGATTAAATATTTTTTCTTGAACTTGGGGACTCATCCCATTACCATTATCCTGAATGGAGATGAGAACTTGATTTTCGGAAGTAATAGAAGTGGTAATGGTAATTTGACCATGATAAGCTAATGTTTCTAGTGGTTTTAGGCTTTGTTGCTGTTGTTCGATCGCATCGATCGCATTAACTAACAAATTCATAAATACCTGATTTAATAACCCACCATAACATTCCACTAGCGGTAAGTTGCCATAATTTTTCTCCACCTGAATTTCTGGATTTCCTGCCCGACCGTTCAACCGATTTTGTAAAATTACTAAGGTACTCTCTAGATTTTCGTGAATATCTATTTCTTTCAAATCAGCTTCATCCAAACGGGAAAATGTACGGAGAGATTTAACAATATCTCTAATCCTTGTCGCCCCAGTTTTCATGGATATGAGTAACTGAGAAAAATCACTCACTACATATTCCAGATCCATATTTTCCGTAAAATTAGAGATTGCTGGTGGCGGACTCGGATAATATTCTTGGTAAAGTTGAATTAATTCAATTAAGTTACTCGCATAATCATTAGCGCATTGAATATTGCCATAAATAAAATTGACTGGATTATTAATTTCATGGGCAATACCAGCTACTAATTGCCCCAAACTGGACATTTTTTCAGCTTGGATTAATTGCATTTGGGTAGCTTGCAATTGTTTGAGCGTGCGTTCTAATTCTTCAGTTTTTTGCCGTAATTGAATTTCCGATTTTTTGACTGCTTCTGCTTCTATGCGTTCTATTTCTGCACCCGCACGAGTCGCAAAAATTCTTAAGATAGCTGATTGCATTGTAATCTCTTCTGCCATTGGTTTATTGTCTAAAACTGCTAGGAATCCTAAACTATTACCAGTAGCATCAATAATCGGCACACCTGCATAACTTTCAGCTTGTAAAGCGACTAGATCATCACGATCGGGAAATAGAGATTGCAGGGAATGAGGATATATGCACAGATCGTTTTGATGATTAACTTTCTCACAAGGAGTACCGACTAATTTATAAGTAAAATTATTGCCAAAGTTGTCTCCTGCCCAAAATGCTAAAGTTTTCGCAGTTAATTTTTCTGAGTCAACAAATTCGGCAATAAAAGCGTAACGCACTTCTAAGACTTGGGCGAGATATTGGACGCAACTTTTGAAGAATGCTTCGCCTGTTTTGGCGGCTGTTGCTTCCACAATTAAACGGAGAGCTTGTTCTTGACGTTTGCGTTCGCTAATATCAAAGTTAAGCCCAATCATTTTTCGGGCATTTCCTTGAGCATCGCGTTGAACTAGACCGGATGCTTTAATAAAATGGATGCTGCCATCGGGATGAACTACGCGAAACTCAGGATTGTATTCTGCTTCTCCTGACACAGCTTGGCGAATGATGATTTCAGTAGCTTCTCGATCGTCAGGATGTAGTCCGGTTGCCCAAATGTCATAAGCTAATCTAGTATCGGACTCCTTGGTGACACCATATAACTCGTACATTCGATCGTCCCAAGCTAGGGTGTTATGTATGATGTCCCATTCCCAACAGCCCATTTTCCCAGATTTGAGTGCGAATGATAAACTTTCTGATATTTCTTTGAGTTCGGCTTCTGTTTGTTTGTACTTGGTAATCACTTCAGTGTACATGAGCAAGCCGCCAATTTCCCCATGACGATCGATCCAAGGGCGAATTTCCCAGCGTATCCACTCGCCTTTACCATCTTCACGCACCCAGAAATCAGCATCATTTTTCTGAGTAACTCCAGTTAAGCAATGAGCATGAATATCTTTCCAGTGTTGTGGGATATCGGGGAAAATTTCGTAATGCGATCGACCAATAATTTCCCTATTCTCTAAACCATATTGTTTATACCAAGCTTGATTAGCGACTAAGTAGCACATTTGCCGATCGAACATCGCCACCGCTGCGGGTGTAATATCAACAAACGTGCGCCAGAGTCCCTCACTTTCGCGGAGTAGATTTTCTGCTTGTTTGCGTTCGCTAATATCCCGAATATAACCGTGCCAAAGGATACCCCCATCGGGTTCTCGTTGGGGTGTAGAATGACCCATTAACCAGAGCATCCGCCCATCAGGTAAACAAACTCGATATTCACAAAACCAAGGTGAAAGCTCTGTAGTTGATTTGATAATAGATTGATGGACGCGATCGAGGTCTTCAGGATGAATAACCGTAAACACCTTAGAAGCATCCTCGCGTAATTCTTCTGGAGAAGCGTTATGAACTTCTCGCATCCCCTCGCTGGCGTAAGGAAAATGGTAAGTCCCATCAGGGCGCATCCGAAATTGATAAATCACGCCGGGAATGTGTTGGGCAATTTCCTTGAAGCAATTTTCTGGTGCTGTAAGTATGTTAGTTGGCTTAATGCTTGCTTGTTGTAGTTGAGCTTGGGCTGGTGCGAGTGGGTGGGTAAGTTTCTTAATTTGTGCTTCTGCTTGTTTATTTGGTGTGATGTCTCGCATTACTAATAGATGGCAATCTGGCAAGAAGTTTGCTGTTGCTGCATATTCCACGATCCGGATCTCCCGATCGAGTTTTCGCAAGCGAAACTCACCCCGCAATTTTTTTTGTTGTGGAAGTTTTCCCCATGTTGATTGAAAATCAAACCTCGATTCGACAAACTCCCAAATGTAGCGTCCTAGCAGTTTATCTTTTTCTAGATGAAATAATTCACAAGCAGCGGGGTTAACGTCTAGATAACGTCCTTGATTATCTGCGATCGCCATTCCATCTAGGGCAGTCTCAAAAAGTATCTGTAATTGACGATTTTTTGCAGACTGTTGAACTCGATCTTCTTCCTGAATGGATTTATTAAAGCCAGAATTATTTCTTATAAAGAATGACATCCAAGATTAATTGCTTGTACGATCTAATACTTTCATTTTGCCCCACTTAAGCTAAAATTGCCAAGCTCTTGCTTACTTGATGCAACTGAAAATAGGTATATTAATTCAAGTTAAGTTGTTGGTAGTCAAGAGAAAAAAATTATGCGAGTAGTGATTCAGCGAGTTACATCTTCGCAAGTAGAAGTTGAGGGTGAAGTGGTCGGTAAAATTGGTCGGGGACTAAATCTATTAGTAGGAATGTCCAGTAATGATACGGAGGCAGAATTAGATTGGATGGTGCGAAAGTGTTTGGAATTACGGATTTTTCCTGATGGGGAAAATGGCGATCGCTTCTCGAAGTCTGTCCAAGAAATTAACGGGGAACTGTTAGTAATCAGTCAATTTACTTTGTATGGTGATTGTCGCAAAGGTCGTCGTCCTTCTTTCGATAAGTCAGCAGCACCTCAACCAGCAAAAGAGTTGTACGATCGCTTTGTGGAAAAGTTGTGCCAAAGCGGACTCAAAGTGGAAACAGGCATATTTGGCGCGATGATGAATGTTTTAATAGTCAACGATGGCCCTGTAACTTTGCTACTAGAAAAAGAAAGTGGTTAAATAAATTCAGGACTAATACAGTGGTGTAGTCCGCGAAGGCGGACTTGGTTTGTGTAGCCGCGACTTGAGTCGCCCATTGATTCATCAGTTAGGGTAGGTTACGCTGCGCTTTTCTTAAATGCCGCAGGCTATACACACCCTACGGTATTTTAGATATTAGGAACGGGACTGACGGGGCTCGAACCCGCAACTTCCGCCGTGACAGGGCGGTGCTCTAACCAATTGAACTACAGTCCCTCGGTGTTTTTCTTTTTTTTCGCTGTCGTTGTTTCTTTCGACGCAATTTCTATTCTGCCAACTGTTTTAGAATTTGTCAATGGTTTTTTAGTACTTTTTTCTAAATTCTATGAATCTACGGGATGCCACTGAGTCTGACCTGCCAGTAATTGTAGAAATATATAATGCTTCAATTCCCGGACGCATTGCGGCTGGGGACGTTCAGCCTGTGACAGTGGAAAGTCGTAAAGCTTGGTTTCAAGAGCACACGCCGAACAGTAGACCTGTGTGGGTAGCGGAAATAGATGGGGTAATAGTTGGGTGGCTGAGTTTCCAATACTTTTGTTATAACCGACCTGCTTACAGGTACACAGCAGACTTGAGCATTTACATTTGTAGCAATCATCGAGGCTGTGGAGTGGGGGGCTTTCTGTTAAAAACTGCGATCGACAAAAGTCCAGCACTGGGAATTAAAACTTTAATCGGTCACATTTTTGCCCATAATCAACCAAGTTTACGCTTATTCGAGAAAATGGGTTTCCGACAATGGGGTTATCTTCCCGGCGTTGGGGAACTCGATGGCATAGAACGGGACTTAGTGATTATGGGTTTGCGTTTAACCTAGTTGCATTACGGAAGCAAGGGCTTGATGTATGGTAAGCAACTGAAGAAAAGATGGGGAGATGGGAGAATTGTTGATGTAAATGTGGAATTTCCCCCCATTCCCCCATCTCTTCTTATGCTTTCACTGCTTCGGCGGCGCGTTTGTATGCGTCGTCTAGGACTTCTGAGAGTGTGGGATGGGCGTGAACTAGGTATGCTAAGGTGTGGATTGATTGACGATGCGCGATCGCATTTGATGCTTCATGAATCAAATCCGAAGCGTGTAAACCTATAATATGAACGCCTAAAATTTCTCCGTTATCTTTTCGGTAAATTACTTTAGCAATACCGTCAGCTTCTCCTTCGGCAACTGCTTTAGAATTACCTTTAAAATAACTCCGCACGCTGGCAACTTCAAAACCTTCTTTACTTCCCAATTCTTTAGCAGCTGTTTCTGTCATCCCAACAAAACTAATTTCTGGGTGAGTAAAAGCAGCAGCAGGAATGCTTTGATAATCTACAGTTTTGTGTCTTCCACAAATATTTTCTACTGCGGCAATTCCTTGAGCAGAAGCAGTATGAGCCAACATCATTTTACCAGTAGCATCTCCGATCGCCCAAATATTTGGTACAACTTCGCCGCCAGAAAGTACAGCCATTCTGTCATCAACTGGGATATAACCACGACGGTCTAATTCTACACCCACACTTTCCAAACCTAAGTTTTGGGTAAAGGGAATTCTCCCTGTTGCGACTAAGCAAGCATCAACTTCTAAAACTTCCACAGTTTCTTTAGTTTTAGCATCTGCTAATTCAATTACTACTGGCGATCCTGGAGTGACTTTTTTCGCCAACATCCCAACTTTAGTTTCAATATCTCTGGGAGTAATCAAAATTCTTTCAGCAATTTTAGCAATGTCTCGATCGAATCCGGGCATTAATTCTGGCAACGCTTCAATTAAGGTAATTTCCGATCCTAATGCTGAATAAATATCGGAAAATTCTAACCCAATGTAACCACTACCAACAATTGCCACCCATTGCGGCAACCAATCTAATTTAATCCCATCATCACTGGTAAAAACTGTCTTGCCATCAACTTCAATTCCTGGAGGAACCCAAGGCACCGAACCAGAAGCAATAATGATATTTTCGGCAGTAATGGTTTTTTCCTGACCATCGCTGGTAGAAATGGATAATTTTTGTGGGCCTGCCAACTTTGCCCAACCTAAAATTGTATCTACACCGATACGTTTCAAGCTGTTGGTTAAATCTCCTCGCAGCTTAGAGACAATGTTAACCGCATGATTTGCGATCGCTTCCCGGTCAAATTCTACATTGCCGACTTGAATTCCTAACGTTTTCAAATGGTGGGCGTTGCGTAGTTCGCGCACTCTACCCGAAGCTGCCAATAACGCTTTTGATGGGATACAACCACGATTAACACAGGTTCCACCCATATCGCCAGCTTCTACGATCGCAGTCTTTAAGCCACAGCTAACAGCGTGAAGGGCAGCACCATGTCCACCCACGCCAGCACCAACAATGGCTAAATCATAATCAAATCCCTGACTCACCTAAACTTCTCCAGTTGCTCACAGCCCTTATTAATTCTTAACTAGACCGGGTAATTTAGACAACATTTTTTTCAACCAGCAATCATCATGTCACAATTGGGCATATTAAGAAGAAGGCAGAAGGCAGAAGGCAGAAGGCAGAAGGCAGAAGGCAGAAGGGAAAAAAGGCAGAGGGCAGAAGGCAGGAGGTAGAAGGCAGAAGGGAAAAAAGGCAGAAGACAAAAGGTAAAAATTCTCCTTGTCCCCTTGTCCCCTTGTCTCCCCCGCCTCCCTGCCCCCTTGCCCTTACCCAGTCACACTTTAGGAGTTTGTTATGGAAAACGACAAGCAAAAAATGCGTCAAGCAGCTGCGGAAGCTTTTATGGCATCCCTTGGCGACTTTGAGGATATGTTTGCTGAGAGTGAGGAAAAGTCTTCACCTGTGTCTGGGAAAGCCAAGCCTGCTAGCAAAAAGAAAGAGGTGGACATTTTTGAGGAAGCGTTAGCTGATATTGAAGCTTTTATAGAAAAACGATCGCCCACCGAATCATAAGTTTTTCTGATGTCGTTGTCGTTGAGCTTCGTACAAAATTAAAGCAGCTGCGATCGCCACATTTAAAGATTCCACCCCTGGATTAAGGGGTATTTTCACTTGTTTATCTGCCAGGGCTTCTAAATCCGTAGATAATCCCGCGCCTTCGTTGCCCATTAAAATTAAGCTAGGTTTTTGAAAGTCTGTTTCCCAATAAGTTAATTTCGCTTCTGGTAAGGTTGCCACTACCTGCATTCCCTGTTTTTGACATTCAGCAACCACAGCTTTTAAATCTGTTGTTACTGCCATCGGTAGACGAAACCATTGTCCGGCTGAAGCTCTTAACACTTTGGGATGGTCTAAGTCTACACTATCAGCACTCAACCACAAGCCAGACACTCCCGCTGCTGCTGCTGTACGAATCATTGTCCCCAAATTGCCGGGGTCTTGAATAGTCTCTAAAGCTAATATCGATCCACTATAAGGTACTTGGGTGCGGAAGGTGGCTGCGCGGGCTGCTGTGGCTACTACACCATCTGGTTGGACAGTGGTTGCGATCGCCTTAATCACTTCTGGACTAACTAATTCTAATCTTTGACAACGTTCTGAAGCTTGCTGCCAAAGTTCTGGGTATTTCTCCTGCCACTGCGGAGTACCACAAACCGTGACTAGGGGATAGTCAACGGCAATGGCTTCTGTTAATAAATGAGTTCCTTCCAACAAACAAAGCTGCTGTTCTTGCCGATCTTTGGCTTGGTGCAGCTTGCGAATTTGCTTTACCAGTGGATTTTGCAAACTGGTCAACATGAGAGATTTTACATTTTAGATTTTAGATTTTGGATTTTACAGTAAATCTAAAATCTAAAATAACAATGCGGAACCCGGGACTTGAACCCGGAAGGCTTGCACCACATGAACCTGAATCATGCGCGTCTACCAATTCCGCCAGTTCCGCTTGTATTTTATTAATTTAGCACACAATCTACTATTATGCAGTAAATTGTTTGATTTGTCAAGCAGTTTTCGGGTAAGGGATTAGGGACTGGGTACTGGGTACTAGGAAAAGTTTTGAGTTAATAAATTTTTCCTTGTCCCCTTGTGCCCAATCCCCAGTACCCAGTACCCAATCGCCAGTCCCCAGTCGCCGTTTCATGTTATAAAAAACTTTTGCATTATGGACATTTGGAAACTTTCCTGTAGAATCAGAACCAAAAATAAATGAAGACGCACGAATTGTGAAGTAATTCGGAGGACAGGACAATTACTCGCGCTACTGGTTTAACCGACATTAATGCCAACGCCAAAGAAAACCAATCGGTTTTAGAAATTTTGGGTGGCACTCCCCTCTCAGGGCAAGTCAGAGTTAGCGGGGCGAAGAACTCAGCCCTAGCGATTATGGCAGGTGCCCTGCTCTGTTCAGAAGATTGCCGTTTGCGGAACGTTCCGTCTTTGATGGATGTACGACGGATGGGCGAGATTCTGGCAGCTTTAGGTGTGAAGGTACGACAAGATGGGGACGTTTTAGACATCAACGCCCAGGACATCAGCCAATCCCAAGCACCATACGAATTAGTTAGTCAGCTACGGGCTAGTTTCTTTGTGATGGGGCCAATGCTGGCGCGGTTAGGGGTGGCGAAGGTGCCGCTTCCTGGAGGTTGTGCGATCGGAGCCAGACCTGTAGATCTTCATGTCAGGGGTTTACAGTTAATGGGAGCAGATGTGCAAATCGAACATGGGATGGTTAATGCTTATGTTCGAGGCAAAAGCCGTCGCTTAACAGGTGCCCACATTTACTTGGATTACCCTAGCGTTGGAGCCACAGAAACCATCATGATGGCGGCGACGCTAGCAGAAGGAGAAACCACGATCGAAAACGCGGCTCAAGAGCCAGAAGTGGTGGATCTAGCTAATTTCTGTAGAGCAATGGGAGCGCGAATTAAGGGTGCAGGAACTAAAACCATTGTGATTGATGGGGTTCCCCGCCTCCACTCTACGGAATATAGTATTATTCCCGATCGCATTGAAGCTGGGACTTTTTTAGTAGCAGGAGCGATTACTCGCTCGGATCTCAGTTTGTTTCCTGTAGTCCCAGACCATCAAACGGCTGTAATTTCTAAACTGCGAGCAATGGGCGCTCAGGTATTTACTGAAGGGTCTGATTGTTTGCGGATAGTTGCTAGAGAACGCCTGAGCGCAACGGATATTGAAACTCTGCCTTATCCAGGGTTTCCTACGGATATGCAGGCGCAGTTTATGTCTTTACTGACTTTGAGTGAAGGAGACAGCGTAATTTCCGAAACTGTCTTCGAGAATCGCTTGCGTCATGTGGCAGAGTTAAATCGGATGGGTGCAGATATTCGGATCAAGAGTAATCATGCGATCGTGCGTGGTGTACCCATATTGTCCGGTGCGCCTGTTTTGGCGACGGATTTAAGAGCTTCAGCAGCATTAGTGCTGGCGGGGCTAGCAGCCCAAGGCAAAACCATTATCAAAGGATTACAGCACCTCGATCGAGGTTATGAAAATCTGGAGATGAAACTGCAAAAAGTAGGTGCCCGTTTACGTCGGATTCAGATGGAAGGCGAAACGGAAACTGAATCAGCTAATGAAAATTCGGTCAATGTGGCTGGATAACGTCTAGCTAATGAGTGTGGGTAGCTTTAGCAGGCTACCTTTAACACTCCTTCTAGGAGGCAGGGGGCTCCAGGGGCAGGGAAGCAGAAAATTTAGTTTTTAATTCAAAATCTAAAACTATGATCGTTGGAGGAGGGGTTGATTTCTTGCTGGTGTTGAGCGATCGATCTTTTCCTAAACCAAGACAGATTTATAAATAATTTTGTTGTTTACAAACAAGTTCGCCTCATGTTTTCCCCAAAAAGTACATTACTCGGTTTAAAAGCAGATCATTTTCGTCATCCTCTGGATTTAGAGGCAACTCAGGCGATTAAGCAGTTGCCAGGGATAGATTTAATGGTGAGAAATTTGTTGGGTCCGGTGGCTGAACAGTTTTTTTATCTAGAAAATATTGCGGCTAGCGTGCTGGTGGGTGAGAAACAGTTGCCGGAATTTCACAAGATGCTTTTAGAAGCTTGTCAAGTTCTGGATATGGAAACGCCGCAGCTTTATGTACGCCAGCATCCAGTACCGAATGCTTATACTTTTGCGATGCGGGGGAAACAGCCGTTTATTGTGGTGCATACTTCTTTACTGGAGTTGCTCTCACCACCGGAAATTCAGGCGGTAATTGCTCATGAGTTGGGTCACTTGAAGTGCGATCATGGGGTTTATTTGACGATCGCAAATCTTATAGTTTTAGCAGCGGCGCAGTTACCTAATTGGGGCGCAGTTTTAGCCCAAGGCTTACAACAGCAAATGTTGCAGTGGCTGAGGTGCGCGGAGTTTACTTGCGATCGAGCAGCATTGCTGGCGACTCAAGATCCGCGAGTGGTAAGCTCGCTGTTGATGAAGTTGGCGGGTGGTTCGCCAACTTTAGCTTCACAGTTGAATTTAGATGCGTTTTTAGATCAAGCACGGGCTTACGATGACATTAGCAATAATGAACTTGGGCAAATGCTAAAAGAGGCTCATACAGTGAATTTGACCCATCCAGTACCCGTGTTGCGAGCGCGGGAGATCGATCGCTGGGCAAGTAGTAAAGAATATCAGGGCTTGCTAAAAGGTGAAACTATGCGTTATAGTACTAAAGCTGAATCCAAGGGCGGGTGGCGAAACTGGTAGACGCACTAGACTCAAAATCTAGCTCCCGCAAGGGAATGAGAGTTCGATTCTCTCCCCGCCCATAGATCTTTACGGTTATAACTCTAAATGGGTGTAGCGAATCAAACTTTCATCTACCTGTAAGTTTTTCTCAACATTATCTCAATCCTAATTACCAGGAAAACTTTGAGAGTATTTCTGCTTTTAGCCGAATGTGAAAACTATTTGAGAGGATTTATACTCGGCGCGGTCACAAACTGTTGTTTTTGATTTGTAGGGGCGAAGCATTCCGGTACATATATTTGGCGATAACCAACAAATTATTGCCGGAATGCTTCGCCCCTACTGGGTTAAAAAGCTCTCTCTATGACCGTGAACAGTATATCCTCTGGGCATCCTACAAAGCCTTGATTAATTGTGGTAGCCGCTTATCTAAACAATAATTTTATGTCGATTGCCAAATTATTTGACCACTTGCCAAATTGTTGACCTCGAATTTTCCTGAAGCAAAAGCCTTTCTCTACAAGGGTTATAGCGATTTTAGCTTTTTATTACATTCATGGCCAGCTTTGACAAATTAACTGTCCTCTCTTTGAAGATTGACAGTTTTTTTGTCTTTTCTTGAAAACGGCTATATTGAGGAGCTTTTGCAAAAATTGACAAAATAATTGTCCGTTTAGCTCTATAATACTAATATGTTTTTATTGGAACATTAATGTATATGCAGGACGATCGGCACTTGGACACAGGAATGCCTACATCCTCATCCAAGGAAAACGATGACTCTGCTCAAGCCAGAGAGATAATTACAGAGTTCTCAGAAGAAGCTCTTTTGAAGCAACAAGTTATTCAGAGTTTGCTGGAACCGTGCGATCGCATTACCTACGGGCAAAGACAAAGGGAAGCAGCAGAAAAGCTGGGTGTCTCAGTTCGGACGGTGCGGCGTTTAGTGAAAAAATGGGAAGAAAAGGGTTTAGAGGCTCTCACCCAAATTAAACGGGTAGATAAAGGACAGCATCGAATTGATGAGGAATGGCAAAAGTTCATCATCAAAACCTACAAAGAGGGTAATAAGGGTAGCAAGCGAATTACACGGCAGCAAGTTGCTTTACGGGTAAAAGCAAGGGCGGAGGAATTGGGAGAGAAAAATTACCCTAGCTACCGAACGGTGTACCGAGTACTCGAACCGATTATTGAGCAGCAAGAGCAAACCGACAATATTAGGAGTCGAGGTTGGCGGGGGTCGCGTTTATCGGTGAAGACTCGAACAGGTCAGGATTTATCAGTAGAGTACAGCAACCACGTTTGGCAATGCGACCATACCCGTGTAGATGTTCTGCTAGTCGATCGACATGGTGAAATTGTTGGTCGTCCTTGGTTAACAACTGTTATTGATACTTACTCACGCTGCATTATGGGAATTAACTTGGGCTTTGATGCGCCGAGTTCTCAGTTGGTGGCGTTGGCGCTGCGTCATGCAATTTTACCCAAGCAGTATGGTTCGGAATATAAACTACATTGCGAGTGGGGAACTTATGGGAAGCCGGAACATTTCTATACTGATGGAGGTAAGGATTTTCGATCGAACCACTTGCAGCAAATAGGAATGCAGTTAGGGTTTGTTTGTCACTTGCGCGATCGACCTTCCGAAGGTGGTATTGTCGAGCGTCCGTTTGGGACTTTTAACACCGAGTTATTCTCAACTTTGCCGGGATATACGGGTTCAAATGTACAGGAAAGACCGGAAGAAGCTGAGAAAGAAGCAAGGCTCACGTTGCGGGAATTAGAGCAATTACTGGTGCGTTTTATTGTAGATAAGCATAACCAAAGTATTGATGCCCGGATGGGCGATCAAACTCGGTTTCAAAGGTGGGAAGCTGGGTTAATTGCTGCTCCTAATCCGATTTCAGAACGAGAGTTAGATATTTGTTTGATGAAACAAACTCGTCGCACGATTTATCGAAATGGCTATTTGCAGTTTGAAAACTTAACTTATCGGGGAGAACATTTAGCGGGGTACGCTGGCGAAAGTGTAGTTTTGCGATATGACCCCAGAGATATTACTACTATTTTGGTTTATCGTTCTGAGAAGGGCAAAGAGGTCTTTTTAGCTCGTGCTTATGCACAAGATTTAGAGACTGAACAATTAGCTTTAGATGAAGCAAAAGCTAGTAGTAAGAAAATTCGAGAGGCAGGTAAGACGGTTAGCAAGCGCTCGATTTTAGCTGAGGTTAGAGAGCGAGAAACGTTCTTAACTCAAAAGAAAACTAAAAAGGAACGGCAAAAGGAAGAACAAGCTCAAGTCCGAAAAGTGAAACAATCACTGCCTGTTGAACCAGAAGAAATAGAGGTGGCATCTGTTCCGAATGAAGCGGAACCGGAGATGCCAGAAGTGTTTGATTATGACCAAATGCGTGAAGATTATGGGTGGTAAGATATGACAACAAAAGAAGCGAAAGCGGTTGCTCAACAATTAGGTGATATTCCGGTCAACGAGCCACAGTTACAAGCGGAAATTCAACGATTGAATCGGAAAAATTTTGTGCCAATGGAACAAGTGCAAATTCTCCATGATTGGTTAGAAGGAAAGCGTCAATCAAGGCAGAGTGGTCGGGTGGTGGGAGAGTCGAGAACGGGTAAAACAATGGGTTGCGATGCCTACAGATTACGGCATAAACCTAAGCAAGAACCAGGGAAACCTCCACCGTAGGGGTCTTCCGGCATCATGGGGTAAAATGTAGTTAGCACTACATTTTACCCGAAAAGGACGATGGATTTTCATCTAGATACCTTATTAAACTTACCAAACGTTACAGTTTTCACTGCTTATGAAAAAGAAGGATTCTTCATTTTAAAATTAGAGTTGTTAAACG
>NZ_JADEWG010000347.1 GCF_015207735.1 [Phormidium] sp. LEGE 05292 | reverse complement strand
TAAGAGACACCCTAACACCTACCCCCCAACCCCCGGTTCTTAGACTTTATAAAACCGGAGACTTAGCCCGTTATTTACCAGATGGTAACATCGAATACCTGGGACGGCTCGATAATCAAGTGAAAATCCGGGGTTTTCGCATTGAGTTAGGTGAAATCGAAGCCGTCTTGCGTCAACACCCGTTAGTACAAGAGAGCGTAGTCATCGCCAGAGTTGACAGCCCAGGAGATAAACGATTAGTCGCTTACTTAGTACCAGGACTGACAGGCCAAGCCTTAGACCAGCAGGTACAGCAATGGCAAAATGAGTACATCAGTGATTGGCAAGCCCTCTATGAACAATCCTATAGCGAAGCTCAAACGGCTATTGATGACCCCACCTTTAATATTTCTGGTTGGAATAGTAGTTACACTAAACAGCCAATTCCAGCTGCCGAAATGCGGGTGTGGGTGGAAACTACGGTCAGCCGAATATTATCCCTGGCACCACAAAGAGTCTTAGAAATTGGTTGTGGGAGTGGATTACTGTTGTATCGAGTAGCTAAAAACGCCAAAGAGTATTGGGGAACAGATTATTCCCGATCGGCCATTGAATACGTTGACCAAGTATGTCGCACAGTGGCAGGTTTAGAAAACGTCCAATTACGACAGCAAACCGCAGATAACTTTGCGGATATCCCCAAAGGCTATTTCGATACTGTAATTATCAATTCAGTGGTGCAGTATTTCCCTAGTGTGGATTATCTGTTGCAGGTTCTCGAAGGCGCAATTGGGGCAATTGATTCTCACAAAGGTGCAATTTTTGTTGGGGATGTCCGCAGCTTGCCTTTACTGGAACCTTTTCATGCAGCGGTGAAGTTAGCGCAAGCAGCTGGGGACAGAAGTGTTGAACAATGGCAGCAGCAAGTCGGTCAAAGTATCGCTACTGAAGAGGAGTTGGCGATCGATCCTAGATTCTTTATCGCTTTAAAACAACGCTTTCCTCAAATTGGCTCTTTAGAAATTCGGCCTAAACGTGGTTATGCACAAAACGAACTCATTCAATTCCGCTATGATGTGACGCTGCATTTGGGTGTTCAAGTTCAAACAAAAGAAGGGGATAGGGGTCAGGTGTTAGGGTGTAGGGAAGAAGAAACCCCAACCCCCAACCC
>NZ_JADEWG010000118.1 GCF_015207735.1 [Phormidium] sp. LEGE 05292 | reverse complement strand
TTCTGTTTCTTGACTTTCTTCTACTATAACTCCTGGTAGGTTTAGCAACTTAGTCAGTAATCTATTCTTCATCTCTTTGATGCTTAACACTTCCCTAATAATTTAGCACAGTAAGTACGGAAGAACCATAGGTTGTCTCCCCATCAAATACTGTGACGAGGGAATTAAGACCTAAATCGATCCCGGAAATTTTACCTTCTTTATTGGTTGGAACATCTTCAGCTTCCCACAAAATAGCGGCAAAATATTTATCCGTGCTGTCCTTTGAGACGGTTACGGATTTTATTTTGCCGCCGATCTTTTTAGATATTACTGCTTTAACAATCCCCAGTTTGGGAAGTTTGACACCATTTCCTTTAATTGAGCAACCTGCCGGGTATCTCAGCGATTGCTTCTGATGTTTGCTTTTAAACTTTGGGAATTTAGCCCGACGTTCAAAGAAGTTTTTAAATGCTGCTTCCAGGTTTTTTAATGATTGCTGTAATGCCGAAGAAGACGCTTCTCTTAGCCAGAAAAAATCTTCATGCTTCTTCAGTTGTGTCAAATCTTTCGCCATGTCGCAATAGCTTAATCCTTTGCCCGTTTCTTGATATTGAGTGTGGCTCTTATTTAGGTAATAGTTCCAAACAAAGCGACAGGACCCGAAGTTTTGTGCTAGGGCTACTTGTTGCTCTTTATTTGGATACACTCTGACCTTTAAAGCTGTTAGCATCACTCTATTAATCTGAGAATTAGTGATAGTATAGCCTAAAAAAATACCAGCGTCAAACTATATCGAAACGTTGACGCTCAATTTGAGTTTTTGGTCGCCATTCATCTCCCGCTAAACTGCGTTGTAACGGGAGTCTTTTTGCTGCATTAAGATAACCTTTTTTTAACTTCTCATTGATTTTCTTGTCAGCTTCTGCCTGAGCTTTTTGGAGATTGCTGTAGGTGCTGCGATTGGTTTGTCCTATAGTACCAATACGTCCATAGCGAATTATGACATCAAAGGCGTTAACCGTGACTTCATAGAATTTGTGGGAACGATCGTCGGAAAGTTCTAAGTAAACTGTATTAGACTCTATGGAAGGATTAGCAGAGAGGGACGCTTCCGAGCGTATTCCAATTTCAACAAACGCGCCCCCACTCATGAACAAACTGCCATCCTCTTGTACAAGCAGGGTTTCCGTGAAGGAATCGGTTATCCAAGCCAGCAAAACCGATCGACCATCGGGTAAGATAGTGTACTGACCTCGACGCTCGGTGCTTAACAATCGATAAGAACCATCAGATTCAAATAAATAACAGTATTTGTCCTTGTGCAGCCAGATTGAACGGATCAGTTTCTCCTTTAGATTATTTTCTGGCTCTGTTGTGAATGGAGGTAAGGAATTGTTAGACATAGACTACTTACGTCCAGTAGAGAATTTGTGCTTGTGGGAAGCGGCGAGCGATCGCTTGCTCAAAAAAGCGACGTAGAGTGTTCATGGTGTCCTTATCATAGACATACTTGATGCCACCAAACTTGTTCCGTTTGATGACTCGTCCCGCTTCATCCAAATCTAGCTTGCTATGAGGATACCAACTTTGTAAGACTTCCTTCGAGCCAGGAGTAAAGCGATGAGTGATTAACTCAAATGTCAGGTCGCAATCAAAATCAAGTGCAGCACCGATCTGGTCAAACAGTTGAGTATAACGATCTTCCCAATCTTCGAGCGGCATTATCGGGGCAATCACCAATCCTACAGGATAGCCACCTCCTCCCTGTTGAGTAGGTAATGCCAGCTTTCGCAATCCTCCTAAACGGGCGGCAACTGAGGCGGTTCCTCCCTCCATCCTGGTAGAAATGGGAGCAGCGTTTACACTAACTCTAGGGCGGGTATGTCCGTTGTGGGGTAACTCCAATAACGGCTCAACCGCATCAAATTTAGACACCCAGCGTAAATAACCATCCTTACGAGTACCAAAGTAGCGAATGCACTCGGCAAGACTGCCTGTAAGATGTTCGATGCCTAACGGATCGGTGTAACAACTGACCTCAAAAGAAGTATTTTTCCCTGGCTTTTCATAAGCAGCAAGGTTGGCAATAATCTGTGGTAGGTTGGCAAAGACGCGAATTACTGGTGGTCCAAGCAAACTGCCAGCCAGGTAACAATATTGACAATGTGCCGGACAGCCTTCTGCTAGATGAAACTGCCAGTCAGCCGAGGGGGGAATTGGGCTAAGTTTGAAATGGCTATTGGGGGCATTGACTACTGCTAGGGTGCGTTTGGAAATATCGTAGGTTTCTCGATCGCTTTCACCTCGTAACCCTGTTAATCGATTGCGGGGCAACTGTTCGATCGGTAATCCCAGTGTCCGCACTCGCTCTAATATCTGCTGTCCCCATGCTTCCTCTAGAGCAGCGGGAGTAAACAAAACGCGATCGGGCATCCACAAACGCGGCTTGGTCAATGTTGTCGCTTCCACAGAAGTCGATACAGTCAAAATCGATTCTCCACACTAGGTCTACTTTCCATTGTGATTTCATCTCCACTAAAAAAATTCTCCCAAGTAGAGAGATTTCCCCCTATCAAAAGCAGTATTTACCCAGATTTCTTGCTTACTAATAACTAGAAAAGAAACTTATTTTACTGCTCATCTATTGTTAACTAAATCAAGCTTCTCTGATTTGAATTGTTAGCTAATCCCTGATTTTTTCAAACATTAAGAATCCATTCACTGGCTTTTATTTCTAAGATTTTCTTTTGTGCTTCTTTAATACTTAATGGCACTCTAGTTATCCATTTTAATCCGCTCATTGCTGCTAAGTTATCTGCTGTATATAAAGCACTGTCTGCTACACATATTTCCGCAAATGTCCATTGCTTTTTAAATTCTTTTAGTCGGTCAACAAATACACTGATCATTTGAATCTCCTGATTAGATTTTGAGTATTCCTCTGCCCTACACAGCAGAAGTTTTGAAACGAATATTCGACGAGTTGCAATTGTCTAAAAGCTACTAGCTTGATAGTTTTCAGTTCGCTGTGTATCCACCATCAATCACTAGCGATTGTCCAGTAAGGTTTTTTGGGCAATGCCCACCTTATTGGCTGCGATCTAACAATTTCATCTGACATTGACTGCGCCAGAGTTGCACTTCAACTCTATATCTGTACTATTCGGCTCAACTCGTATGAGAGCGGTTGACAAAAAACTTGGGCTTATTCATGGTGTTCCTTGTTCTGATTTAGACCCTAATGTTCAGAATTCACTTGCCATGTAATCACAATGATTTCTGCAAATATTAAGACGATTAACAGCCGCGTGAACACTTGTAAAATGGCTTCCATTGTCCAGTTCTGACTCTGAAGCTCCCAGATTGTCACAATAATGTTCACTCCAATCACCAACCAGGGTAAGATGATTGCTGAATTCCGTCTGCGATAGACGCGGAGCGTCGCCTCCCGCCAAAATGGGAAGGTACTGAAGAGACAAACAAGGTAGGACGCTCCTGCACTGGCGAACAGGCTGGTTTGAAGACCCGAAGGCAGGTTTGGGTATCCAAACGCGATCGCCGTCAGGCAAACTCCCAGCGCCAGATACAGGAAAGTAAATAAGGTAAATCGTTTCATTATTTCTTCTCCAGTGAGGCTTATTCTCTGTACCAGACACGCACACATTGAAAGCAGTTGATTGCAAGACCCTGACTGATCATCACTGGGTGGAAAGCATTACTGGTCGTCACGCCGTAGACATCATCACTGGTGCCTTCGATGCGATCGGGTAAAACAACAGTTTCAACATTGATCACTTGTATCGTTGTACTTTCGATCCACTGATTGACAGCACTCACAACCTCAGAGAAGGATTCATACTCGGAAGGTCCGCCGAAGGGTCCCCGGTCAGTAATCCGAGGCGCAAAATCTTTGAACTGAATCATCTTATTCACCATCTAAAATTGCAGTGCTGACCATCTCTTGAAGAAGCGATCGCGGTTTGATTTGTTGATGGATCAATTCCTGTGATTCCACGATCAAAAATCAACTCACTGTATATCCGCCATCGATCGCCAAAGGTTGTCCTGTAATGTATCTAGCAGCATCAGAGCAGAGAAATACAACCGCTTGAGCAATTTCCGTTGCCTGACCAATCCGACCCATTGGAACCATAGACCCAAGATCATCGAATGTGATACCCATTTGCTCAGCGCTACGAGCCATGAGGTCAGTCGCGATCGGACCCGGATTGACAGCATTGATCCGAATGCCCTGTTTGGCATAATCGAGGGCAGCACATCGCGTCAGTCCCATCACCGCATGTTTGCTGGCAACGTAGGGAGAGATTCCTGGAAGCGCAACGAGACCATTCGTAGATGAATTGTTCACGATTGCGCCTGAACCTTGGGTCAGCATTTGCTGAATTTCATATTTCATACAGAGAAACAGCCCTCGCGCATTGATCGACATAATCTTGTCAAAATCCTCGATCGATTGTTCATGCAATGGTTTAACAGCCAGATCAATTCCAGCATTGTTAAAAGCACAATCGAGTTTGCCGTAGGTGGCGATCGCTTTTTGCACCAATTCCCGGACATCCGCCTCACTCGATACATCGGATTTCACGAACAAGCATTCCGCCCCAGTCTCGCGAATCAAATTAGCTGTTTCTTCACCTTCTACACTGCGTATGTCCGAGAAGATCACTTTGGCTCCAGCAGCACCGAATGCGATCGCGGTTGCTTGGCCAATTCCCGATGCGCCACCAGTGACCAACGCCACTTTATCCTGAAGTATCATTCTATTTCTCCTAAAATCAAGTCCAGTTGTTCTCTCTTGAAATCATCGTGAAATCGCCTTGAAAAAAACTTAGACAAATCTTGCCAGCGAAAAACTAAAAGCAAAGGAAAAGGCATGAAAGCTGACATGGGCTAACATTGCAGCCTCAAGCGAGTATTGCCAAAAGAGCCAACCAAACGCAATGCCAGCAATCCCATTGAGTAATATCGCTCGGATAATCACAAGCGGAGTGAGTGGAACGATCGCGGCAGTCGCTGGCAGGTGTAGTAGTCCAAATACCAACGCGGCTAAAACGATCGCACCCTGGTAAATCCCTTGACTTGGCAACGTGATGCCTTGTTTTAACACCTTCCACGCGATCCAAATAAGCAGCGACATTAAACCCCAGCGCATCAAAATTTCCTCAGTGATGCCGCCATAGGACATTGCTGTGAGCAAATTCAACCAACTTCGTTCTGTATTATTGGCTGCCTGTAGCGCTTCAGGTAGGGCAGGTTGCATCAACCGATCGAGCAACAGGACAATGATTGTGGTCGCTGCACCTACACCCAAACTCCATTTCATCTCAACGGCAAAAGATGGAGACTTAGTGGTATGAAACACCCAATGATCAATCAAATGGGAGTGTAATCCAACGCGGTAGGCACAGCCAATTCCGATCAGAATGCTGATTGCCAGTAGAATTGAATACTGTAGTCCTTGCAGAAGCATTAGAATTCCCAATGGCGGCACTTTTCCCAGTGCTTCTGGAGACAGTTTCGCTAACTGTTGCTCGATTAAAGGAATAGACGTGATCGTGAACATGACAATTCCCACACTGCCCAACCCAAATAGAATCCCGAATTGTTTTAGAATTGCCATTGGTTTAATCTCCAGATGATCCGTCCTATTAGCTCATTTGTCCAATCGGTCGAACAATGATTTCATTCACATCTACCTCTGCGGGTTGCTCGATCGCAAAGGCAATCGCACGGGCGATCGCATCTGCTGGAATCACTGCCTCACGAAATCCCCCCACCCATTCCGCTGCTTCAGCATCTGTGATCGTGCTGGCAAGTTCAGTTTCCGTTACTCCAGGCGAAATCACCGTAACCCTGATGTCGGTCGATTCCTGCCGCAGTCCTTCGGAAATCGCCCACACTGCAAATTTAGTGGCGCAGTACACGGCTGCGGTTGGATAAACGTTGTGCCCGCCGATCGAGGATAGATTGACAAACTGCCCTGATCGTTGCTGCTTAAAGAGGGGGAGTGCAGCAGCAATCCCGTGAAGTACACCGCGAATGTTCACATCAATCATGCGGTTCCATTCATCGATCTTCAGCACCTCTAGCCTGGAGAGTGGCATCACGCCTGCATTGTTCACCACAACATCAAGGCGACCAAATTTATCTTGAGCAAACTCGACAAAGGCTTGCATGTCTTGAAGGTTGGTGACATCAAGGGTACGATATTCTGCTTCGCCCCCTTGAGAGCGAATTTCGGCAGCGATCGCGTCCAGTCGATCAGTGCGTCGCGCCCCTAACACAACCCGTAAACCCTGATGAGCCAGCAATCTAGCCGTTGCTTCGCCAATACCGCTACTGGCTCCAGTAATCGCAATAACTTTGTTCTCAACAGTTGACATGGTGATTGTTCCTTGTAAGTGATTAAAGTAACGAGATTACCGACGACCCTTCAGATGGCTTTGGGAAATGGGTTCAGATGCCTTGTCACGTTTGAACACCCGGAAAACGATCGCCAGGAAGACGGGAATCAGCACGATAGAGGTGATGTCGTAGAATCTCGCATGGTACTCGCTGATGCTGAACAGGGCTGGCGCGGCGAAGAAGCTGCCAGACCAGTTGAACAAGAGAAAGTACGCGATGTTGTTGGCAAAGTGCGCGCCGATCGCAAGCTCGGTCGTGCCGTCGATCAATGAAACGATCGCATACAGCAGCCCCGTGCCGACGAAGATTCCGACAAACATCCCGATCCAGCCACCCTCCTGTGACTCCGGGTTAGTGGCGTGCGGCAGGGTGAAGATCACGGCTGACACGATCAAAAGAAACACGCGGTTCGACCAGATCAGGCTTGCACCCTGCACAATGTACCCGCGAAAGAACAACTCCTCGGTGGTCGTCTGGATTGCAGTGAGGATTAGCGCGATCGGCACGAAGAACGCGAACGTCTTGAGGTCGGAGTTGAAGGAGAAGCTATTGGGGTAGAGGAGGTATTGCCCCAGTCCAGCGAGCAGAACCCACGGCACAAACCCAGCCACGAAGCCGTGACCGACGCGAGTCCAACTGATCTGCTCCCGCGCGGTGATCAGCGTCCGGGGATGGCGCTGGTGAATGAGGGTGACGGCGATGAGAATTCCTGCGAGGAACACCGGAAAACCCGCCATGCTCACGACGAAGCCCCCCAAGGGACCGAACGCGGCGTAATCCAGCCGACTGAATGCTGCGACACCCTCCTTGCCGCCGAGCGCCAGCGCGACGAGTGCGCTGGCAAAGTTGGCGACGACCATCCAGGCAAAGAGGATGATCATCAGCCCCAGAAGATACCGCCACCACCGATACTTACCCCATCCGGCAGCCTCGACGTAAGTTGCGTCTTTCACGTCCGTTCCGATTCCCTGCTTTCCTTTGATTGCTTTGATCCTCATCTTTGTCTCCTTTACTCGTGCAGGTATGTAGTGCTTGGAAGTTAGTGAACGTGTTTTGTTTACAGGCAAGTTAGAGACGAATTGGAGCAAAGATTGGGGAACCTAATGGCTTGCAGAAATCATCGCTGCCATCAACTCAGTTGTTTTCCAATGCCCTGTATATCGACTTCCATTAATAAACAGGGCTGGAGCAGACGTTACTCCACTCTGTATTCCGCCTTTGATATCCTTGTTGATACGATCGACATACACTTGTTTAGACAAGTCTCTGAGAAACTGAGGAATATAAAGCCCTAAATCATTGGCGTACTCAATCAGATAACCATTCTCCAAAGTTTGTTGATGGGCAAATAAAGTATCGTGCATCAACCAAAACTGTCCTTGTGCAGCGGCAGCTTCGGCTGCTTCGGCAGCCCGTTGAGCATGAGAATGAATTTGTACCTGCGGAAAGTGACGGAAGATAAAACATAAATAATCCTCTCCAAGAGAAACCGTAAGCTCTTGCCGAATGATTTTAATCAGCTTGTAAACGGCTGCACTTCTAGGACATTGATAATCCCCATACATCACTAATACCACGGCGGCACTTAGCACACCTTGACTGTGATCTTGGCTTGAAGCTGGCACAACTAAAGAACTGGAACTATGGTCGTCGATCATCTTTCTACATCTGTATCAAGCATGGAACCTTGCGATTCACTTGCTCAATCCACATGAATTCAATATAAGCAATTGGCTTTTAGTTGTCGTCTACAGTGAGTTAACATTTTTAGGCTGTAATTTGATGGAGCAGCCGCTCCTTCTTAAGATAGTCGGATGCTGGGTTAAGCTTAATTGCGGAATTAGACCTCTTAACCAGAGGTTTAGTACTAAGCTGATTAACAAAATTATTAAATGAGGTAGTTTTTTAATTGACTTGTATTAGGCTTCATTAACTACCTTTTCTAATAATTTTATGTATTACGCGCACAAACTCGAAAGCCTCCTCTTGCACCCTTTGGATTTGCAATATACAAACTTCTTTGGTTAGGGTTTTGGGTT
Source organism: [Phormidium] sp. LEGE 05292 (assembly GCF_015207735.1). Lineage (GTDB taxonomy): Bacteria > Cyanobacteriota > Cyanobacteriia > Cyanobacteriales > Aerosakkonemataceae > Floridanema. The sequence continues at coordinate 11,266 of NZ_JADEWG010000118.1, read as the reverse complement.
CGTGTACCTCTAGCAACATTTGAAAGTTCAACAGGGTCTCTCCCACCAGATACATCTCGCATCACATTAAAACTAACACCCTTTGGAGCATTCCAGCTTAAAGTAGTAGTACATCCTTGGGTCGAAAAGTTTCCGCTTGAGCGATTCCTTTGACCCCGTTGAGGTTGAGCTTCACTTGATGCACAAGCACATATTCCATTTTGTGCTAACGCAGAAAAATGGGGTAGGGTTACTATTCCGACAACTGGCAAAAAGATTAAAGGCATTGAACTGAGAATTGCTATTTTTTGATTAAACTTCAAAAACATTGTCGATTCTCCTTTTAATTAGATAAAAGCTAAACAGTGATTGCGTAAGTGTTTGCATAAATTCAATATAGGAAATCACCTTCAAGCTGTCGTCTATAGCGAGTTAAAAGTTTTATAGTAGAAATTGATAGAGTAACCTTTCCATCGCAAAGTAGAAGGCTGACTATAACTTAAGTTAGAATCCCCATTCGATCGAAAGTACACCCTACAAACTAACAATGCCGCGTTTAACAGCGACAATCACAGCTTGAGTGCGATCGCTAACATCTAACTTATTCAAAATTCGATTCACATGAGATTTAACTGTGCCTTCACCGATACTCAAAGCCGCCGCAATATCGGCATTACTCATTCCCTGTGCCAGTGAGCCAAGTACTTCTAATTCTCGTTCACTCAGTTCTGGATTGCTGAGGCGCTGTGCCAACTTTGCTCCTACATCAGGTGGAATATACTTCTGACCCCGATGAACGGTGCGAATCGCATTCAGAAGCTCGTCAGGTTCAGTTTCTTTCAACAGATACCCTTTGGCTCCTGCCTGCAATCCCCGATAGATATCTTCGTCACTATCATAAGTGGTCAGTACAATAATTCGAGCAGATTTGGCGATCGCACAAATTGCACTGATAGCAGCAACTCCTTCCACTTCAGGCATTCGCAGATCCATTAGCGTTACATCCGGTTGGTGTTCCTCAAATAGCGCGATCGCTTGTTCCCCATTTTCAGCTTGGGCAATCACCTGCATCTCTGGGTCACGGTTAATAATGGTAGCTAATCCTTGCCGAAAAATAGCATGATCGTCCGCAATCAAAACCCGAATAGTCGTGGCTTGGCTCATCGTGATGTTACTCCCGAATGACGGTGACAATAATCTCTGTTCCCTGTCCAGGTTGACTCCTAATGGTTAGTTGTGCGCCGATGCGCTCTGCCCGTTCGCTCATGCCTAGTAAGCCAAAACCCTCAGAGGATGGAATACTCCCAACACCAAAGCCCCGTCCATTGTCTTTTACGCGCAAGCAGAATCGATCGCGATCGTAGACTAGCTGCACTCGGATTTCGTCAGCATTGGCGTGTTTAATCGCATTGGTTAATGCCTCCTGCCCCATCCGCAGTAGGTTACTTTCGACTTCAGTGGGTAGAGAATACACTGCACCCTCAATCTCATAATGTAGAGTGGTATCCATTGCGGCAGTTCTGATTTGAGCGATGAGACGATGTAGAGCGCTCTGTAAACTGCCCTCCTCCAAAAGCTGAGGACGGAGCGCTACTACCGATCGCCGCGCTTCAGTCAGTCCAGTTCGCGCCAATTCTTTGATCAGATCCAGGTGTGCCCCAGTTGCTTCTACATCATCCGTTAGCACCTGTTTTGCCGCTCCCACCTGAGCCAGAATGCCTGTAAACGACTGAGCGAGGGTGTCATGAATTTCGCGTGCCATGCGGTTGCGCTCTTCTAAAATCGAGGCGGCTTCTGCTTGCTTTTGCGGTGTAATATCTCGCGCCAGCCAAATCACCTGCTCATGCCGAATTGGGGCAATGCGAGCCGAAAACCAGATTTCTCGTCCAGCGATCCAATCGCTGTATTCAACGGTGAGGACTTGTTGAGTTCTCACCGACTGCTGAATGTAATCCAGAAATTCATCAGCTTGTTCTTTGGCAAAAAGTTGATGCAGCGTTTTGCCAGTACACTCCTCTCCATAAGATGAAGTTCCTTTGATTGTGCAGAGCAATCGCCCTTCAGCATTGATGATACATAGCGGATCGGGAATGGCTGAAAAGAGCGCCCGCAGTTCTGCTTCAGAGGCTTGCAACGCGACTTCTGCCTGTTTGCGATCGCTAATATCCGCAAGTACCCCTTCGATGTAATCATCACCTGCATTCAGATAAGAAGAGAAAAGCCCCCAAAATACTGTCCCATCTCGTTTTCGCATCTGTGCTTCATAGCTTCGCACTTCCCCATCCCGCTTCATCACCTCAATGCCTTGTTGTCGATCGCTGAGATTGACCCAATAGCCTGTAGTGTGTTCAATCCCAATCATCTCTTGGGGTGAATCAAAGCCAAACAGATCGGCAAAGCGTTGATTGGCATCGAGAATTAATCCATCACCGATACGGGTACGATAGATACCAACCTGCGAGTTTGCAAAGATGTTGCGGAACTTAGCTTCACTCCGTTGTAATGCCTCTTCTGCTTGCCTGCGCTGAGTGGTGTCATTGCCCACCGATAAGATTTCAACGACCTCTCCCTGGTCATTGAAGATGGCTTGATTCGACCAAGCCATCCAAACTCTCCGACCGTCTCGACACAGATTTTCACCTTCGCCCTGCGGGTACGCTTGAGGATTGCGAAGTAAATCGTGAACCATAGGTTTGACATCGCGCCCAGAGATTTCGATGTCTGGAATGATGGTTTCAAATAAGGTTCGCCCTAAGATCTGATGTTCTTCATAGCCAAGAAGTTTTACCCCATAATCGTTGATGTAGTGAATCCGTCCTTGCGGATCATAACGAATGATGACTGAATTCGCGGTTTGTAGCAGATTGCGATAATTCGCTTCACTTTGTCGTAATGCGTCTTCTGTTCGTTCGCGATCGATGATCTCCTGCTGTAATGCTTGAGTTTGCTCTTCTAGTTTCCTTTCCAGTGTTTTGGCATAGTTTGCTAGCCGTTCATACAGCCGAGCATTTTCTAGTGAAATTGCTGCCTGAGCCATCAACAGTTTTAGGACTTGTAAGCGATCGCTGGTAAACACTCCAGTACTGAGATTGTTCTCTAGATAAAGAATGCCGATTAGCTGACGTTGCTGAAGAATTGGCATACACAGGAGCGATTGTGTCTGGTGATGTTGAATGTAAGGATCAGTTAAAAAAGACGATTCGTTGACTGCATCATCAAACACCAGAGTGTCTTGAGTGCGTTCTACTGAGTGAATGACGGAGACAGGAATCGTTGTGCACTCAGCAATAGTCAACTTCTCCAGGTCACACGGTCTATTTCCGCTGCATTGAGCGACTACAGTGAGTTGATCCTCTTCCAGGAGAATCAGAGCGCCTGTTTCGGCTCCTGCATTTTCGATTACCACCTGCATTAATGTGGCAATCAGTTGATCGAGATGGATCATTTAACTCTTCCCGACGAAGAACTGTCAGCCATCTCCCAAAGTATATCGCTTGTCAAAATCCAGAAAATTAAGCTTCTGGTGGATTGTTGAAGGTTTTCCAACCCACATTCCGCACCCTCAACTGTCACAGTAAGTCCCAAAGTGTCACTGCTTCCTCATACCGTCAACTAATTGCTCATTACTGGAGTAATTGTCTTCAAGTTTCTGTTGGACTAAAGATTATCTGGTGGGTAAAATTCCCACCAGAATTAATTTTTTGAACCTAAGTCAAGTTTTGGCAATTAAGCCAAACATAAAGCATCTATCGATACTAAATTTATGAAGCAATTGCAGACAAACCGAATCTTAAAAGTAAGTTCGACTGTCGTCGCTTCAGTTGTGAAGTTAAGCTAGGAGTGCCAATCATGGCTAAGGTCAAAGTGCAAAGCCCAATGCAAAAGCAATTCGCAGATAACTATGAAGAACAACGTAAAGAAATGTTTCTTCATGTAGCACGCGAACTAACTGGTCGTGCCAAACAACGACAATTACCAAAAGGTAAAGCATTGGATTGGGAGAAGTTTAACGAGTATTTCAATAACTTCTATGCCGACCATACGGCTGATGAAATGCTTGATGAACTCCTAAACAACTGTTATTGGTTAGCATCCGAACAAGCAATCATTGAATTGCACTTCCGTTACGTACAAGATGCCGTCAAAGCATCCAAACGGAATGCTAAAGATGAAGACGATGATGATAACGACGACTTCATCAAATAAACCTCAAAATTAATGAGTCATTAAAAAGCCGCTTTAAGCGGTTTTTTTTTCACCCACCACCCAGTCAGCGAGAAACAGCTAACGCTGTTAGTACGAAAAGTGCAATTAGTTCAAGTAACGAATTTTTTGCGCTAATTGCGATTGCTTCAACATTACTCAATTTTGCTGTTTAAACCAACTTAAACAGGCGAATATTGTCGCTTTTTCGGTCAATGACCCACCACTAAATCATAGATTATAGTGGGGGCTTGAAAACAAGTCCGTAGTTGACCCGCCTAAGTCTTAATTGACTACGTTATCTATGTCAAGATACCAAAGAATGCTCCACCAGTTCTTTGCTCTATCGTCAATCATTAAACATCTGAGTTGGGTTTAGGAAGTATGGCTGACATAACAAGCTTAGATAACATTGGCTAGGTGGCCTTTACCCTAGAAATAGGAGTTTTCAATGTCTAATAGAAATGCAGTTTTCGTCTTAGATTCTAATCGCCAACCACGTAATCCAGTACATCCGGCTATTGCTAGAAAGTTACTTTCTTCAAACAAAGCAGCAGTGTTTCGTCAATATCCTTTCACAATTATTTTGAAGCAGGTTCAATGTGATAACCCAAAGTTTTTAAGGATTAAAATTGACCCAGGCGCAAAGTTCACTGGTTTAGCTTTAGTGTCAGACAAAAACATTGTTTGGGCTGCTGAACTAGAACATCGCGGTTTTGCAATTAGAGATTCTTTGACTAGCAGGAGGCAAATACGTAGAAACCGCCGATCGCGTAAGACCAGATACCGTCAACCGAGATTTCTTAATCGCCGTCGTCAAGATGACTGGCTGCCACCTAGCTTAATGTCTCGCGTTTACAACATTCTTTCTTGGGTAAATCGTTTGTGCTTCCTTGCGCCAGTTAAAGCTATCAGCCAAGAATTGGTTAAGTTTGATACTCAGAAAATGATGAATCCTGAAGTTAATGGGATTGAGTATCAACGTGGTGAACTTTGGGGTTATGAGGTTAGACAATATTTACTTGAGAAGTTTAACCATACCTGCGTTTACTGCGGTGCTACTGACAAACCTTTTAACTTAGACCATTTTCATCCCAAATCAAAAGGTGGAAGCGATAAAGTCAGTAATTTGGTTTTGTCCTGTGTTGACTGTAATCAAGCTAAAAGTAATAAATCACCTGCTGAGTTTTTGAGCGATCGCTTAGATATTCTTGCCAAAATTGATAGGCAACGGAAGCAACCGTTAGCTGATGCCGCTGCTGTCAATACTACCCGATGGAAACTCTCATTAGTTCTTGAATCTACTGGCTTACCTGTTGAACTGGGTTCTGGTGGACTAACCAAATACAATCGCCAGCGTTTAAACATTAGCAAAAGTCATTGGACGGATGCAGCTTGTGTTGGGCAGTCTACTCCTGACACTCTTAATGTCAACGGTTATCAGCCATTGATTATTAAGGCTATGGGCAGAGGATCTCGCCAAATGGTTAAGCCAGATAAGTACGGCTTTCCTCGCACTTCTCCCAAACTTAGACAGAAATCATTTTACGGCTTTATGACTGGCGATATCGTCAAAGCTGTAGTTACCAAAGGTAAAAAGGTAGGTACTTATGTTGGCAGGGTTGCAGTTCGTAAAACTGGCAATTTCAACATCAAAACCAAAACAGGTACGGTTCAAGGAATTAGCTACAAGTATTGCCGCATTATACATAAATCTGATGGCTACACCTATAGCTATGGTCAGGTTTTGAGTCATCAATCTTGCACAAGTTTACATCAACTTAAACAGGTTCAACAGTTCAAACAAATCCAAGGCGATCAATTAAGTTTGTTCTAATTTTAAACAGAGGAAAGTAGTTTATATGCTGACTAATTTCCTCTCATCACTAACATTTATATAGTGAAAGTCTCCAACAGCTATTTTCCGAAGAAATGGTGCTGCAAATTCCACAAATAAATAGCCATTAACTCAACTTGAATACTCAGTTTCTTACTGAGTATTTTTCCCCTAACGGGTTAGTAATCAAAAAAAGCTGTAGCCAAAGGGTAAAGGCAGCCTCGGTAAGACGAAGGCTTATTTGAGGGTTCGATTCCCTCCAGCTTTACTTACTATATCTGTATAAAAATACGCTAAAATTTGCTATTGAATTAATTTATTAGGACACCATAAAAATTACAACTAATTTAGCGTATTTTTGCACAGAATTGCTGTTTCTAATTTTCTAACGTAGAGCCAATCAATTGCTAACAAACTGCCGTTCTTGTGGAGAACGAGTCCACAAAGTACAAAATCCGCCCTTTGATGGTTTCCCTTCAACTGTTAAAGTAACTCCCAACCGATTCACTTCGGTTTCACACAACTTCTTCCCATTCTTTTCACTCAACAAAGCTTGATTCCAACTCATAAACTGACGAGCATATTTTCCTTCATTACTCATTGCCCAGCGAATAGTATCAGCATTCTTCTGTGCAAATTGACCCTCATTGCTTAATCCCCATTCTAATGCTGCTGCTTCTTTTAGTGTTAGCTGTCGCAGTCCAGTTGGGTCAAGTTCTGGTGATGGAGTAAAGCGAGGAATTGCTAATCCCACAAATATACCAATTGCAATAGCACTAAACACTACACCGCTACCAAAAATCACTGACCAAATATCATGAGCTACTTTCTCTAAAGCAGCTTGTCGTACTAAAGTTTTAACTGAATTAGAGATATTGCGACTTTGTACGGTAATTGCTGCTTTACTCTGACGTTCTAGCAGTTCTCGACTTGACTGTGCCCAATTATCAACAAACTGCTGTACTTGTTCTAGTTCTTGACTGATAATAGCTTGAGAATCTTTTAAGTCCAATTGCCATTTAGATTGCCATTGTTTGAAGAAGTTGTCAATTTCATCTGGCTTCTGTTCTAATAGCAATTCTAGCTGACCTGTAGCTAGTAAAATGATTAAAAGTGGATCGTTTTTATCTAGCCCATATCGGTAAGCTGTGTTAATCACATGGGCGCGGAATTCTGGGTCTTTTCCTTTGAGTACTTGACTAATTAATGACTCAGTATCTCGCTCATACATAGGTGGGGCAGATAAAGGCGATTGATTTTGAACATCTCTCGTCTTTAACTCATCATCAATTAGTTGCCAAAACTCTACATTATTAGGTGAATTGCTTTGTTCTACTTCAGCTAGTTCTGGCTCTGGAAAAGCTGATTTATCATCAAAATCGTTTGCATCTAAGTCTAGATTTATTGCTTCATTTTGGTGCATTATAACTCCTCAGTATCTTCAGTGTTATGAACTTGCAGTTAATTGTGGTGGTTTTCCTGAAGGTATTGTTTCTACTAGGCGATTTGGTGCATCGTTAAACAGACCAACATTTTCGATTAGGTTGTAAGATTCGTTTAAGAAAGTGTGCAAGCGTTGTTGACTGATTAAATGAAAATCTGAATGCTGCATTGCCTGTTGAAACGATAAGCGTTTGGTATCGATAAATTTGCGTTCTCTGGAACTTAATTGTGGAAAGTCTACAATCGCAATTTGATGCTTTTGGATTAGCTTTAGTATTTCTTGATGCCCTTGCATATGTGACCAGTCTTTACATACTCCAAAGTTTCGTACTAAGACGTGCTTCAACTGCCCTTCAAAGTGATTGAAGGAGTCTATAAACATTTCGATACTGTCAGTTGTTCCGCCACACAAGAACCATTTGCAGATATCAATACCCGACTTTTCTTTGAAATCGGGTGAGATTAGGTCAGCTTCATCAATCCATTTGTTGATAATACTGTAAACCCGAGCAGGTAAGTTAACGATAACAGGGGTTTCTAAAGCAGTTTCAAAAATGATATCAATGTCAAAAAACTTCTCTTCATCTTCAACTAAAGCTACAACTTGCGCTCCATATTCGGGATAACGCTGCTGTACGTCTGGGTTTTTGAAATCGCCATCAATGAGAGTGTAGAGCAAATCGTACTTTTGATTAAATTCGACAAGAACGCGAGTAAACATGGATTTCCCTACTCCACCTTTCTCACCATCTACTAAATGAATTCTGTTAGCCATTAGCTTTCCTCGCTATTAACTGAATGTAGGGCCGAGCATTGCTGGGTCAAAATTTGCTAGGTTAAATACATCTGTATCTGCTTCAAAATCATCGATTTCAACTACTGGTTCTTCTAACTTACTGACTGGCTCTCTAGGAGTAGAGTTAGGAATAACTGACGGAATCTGACTTTCCGTTTGGTACTTTAAACCTAAAAAGTAAGGAGAACATTCAGGATGATGAGCACAACCTCTAGCTACTAACATTGACCCCAATTGCTGCCGATTTAACTCCAGATTTGCACAAATATAATCCACATGATTGAGTAAAGCCTCAATACAATCCCAGCCTAGTTGATGAACTTGTTCCGACGAAGCAACACCACTTTTTTGATAGGCTACAGCTTTCCAAAATGCCTTGAACGCCTTAAATGCAGCTTCTTTATGGTCGTAAACAGGATGATTGAGTAGGTAATTCAACAATATTCCTTCATCTGAATCAGAATAGGGCTGACATCGCAGTTGATATGCAATCCGCTGTTTTTCTTTATTCACGGCTATCTACTCCCATTTAAACAAGATTCAATGTCTTCTTTTTTCTTGACTACTCCTCGGTAAGGCCCAGACAACAAGGAAACAGCATCTAATTCGGTTCCTGTACTAACAACTGCAACAGGAGGTATTTCTTTATCAGTTATCTTGGTATTTGATTCAGCAACAAGTTCTGTAGAAGATTCAATTAATGCGTTAGAAGGTTCAGCACTTTCCTCTGTTGAATCAACCTCAGTTGGCTCAGTAGCTTTATGACGTAATCCCTGAAATTGAGATTTAAAATAAGTAAACAAACCGTAAGCATCTGCTAAACGATGTCCTAATCCATTGGGGTCTAATTCTGGTGGTATTGAAATACCTGCGTGCCAGGATTGAGCATAACGGGAATAATGAGAACGCAATTCGGATTTGAGATACTCGGCTGTACCACCACAAAAGACTATTTCATCGGTATCAGGAGGCAATACTTCATCTAGCCAATGGGTTAACATTTTTAAGTAGTCAGAGCGAGACTGTTTGATTGCAGCAATTAATTCATCTACTTCTCGTTCTCTAGCAGCTTCATCTCGATTACGTGCAATGCGGTAGAAGTAGGGACGATTGTATCGTTCGCCTGAAATAGCGATCGCTTCTGCTAATCGAGCCACATCATAATTAGAAGTACGCTCTTGTACAAGTTCAACCATCCGTACCATGCCTAAGTCCGAGGTTTTGCCTTTACCGACAGCACCTCTGGCAGCTACTACTAAGGAGGCATTGCGAAATCCTACCATTGCAAAGGCTGTCACCCTGGTTTTGAAAGCGGCTCCGAGTTTGCTATTGTGAACGATAGAAATGCCTCCTCCCTCTTGCAAAGCTTGGGTTTTATCGAGTTTGACTGAGAATCTGCCAGTTGGTGTTTCAAAGGAAGCTGCGGCTCGACTTAATAGCTCGAAGAATTGTTTGGAGTCATTGAACTCGCCTGGGGGTAGGAAGACTGCGATCGCTATACTGAACTGATGGCCTAAGTTTAATTTTTGCGATATCACCCATAAAGCTGCTAAGGCTTTGTACAACGCACTGCTGTATTTGAGACCGTTCAATCCGATATGTGCATTGAATTGAGATGCGGCTAAGTAACCGACTGCTCGACAATCGTTGTTGATGGCAACCCAGGCGATGTTTTCGGGAGCGGTGGAGTTCAAGTTGGGTAGCGTGTAGGCATTGGCTGTATCTTGACTCACTGGCCCTACTTGCGATTCCATGATTAAGGAATTGGGTTGGCTCTTGTGCAACTTTTGGTAAAAGATTCTGGTGGATAAGCCACCGAAATCCATCACTGCGATAGCATCTGGTACGGTAACTTTTTTTGGTCTAGCCATAAGGTATATCTCTTTATTACTGCCTTGATGCTAGGAGTAGTCGAGCGAGATAAACTTCACCAGGGACGGTATTTTGAGTTAGTTCAAACAAACCCCTCTGATTGGAGGGGAGAGCCATTCTGACAAGAAAAGGTTTGTAGAATTTCTGGACAAAAGTAATGCAGAAAATTTTTATCAATTCCTAAAGCTATTTTATCAAGAGTTGATTGCTGAGTGGGTAGCTGCTGGCAATGAAGCGGATGAATTTGCTGAAAAAGGAGCCAAAATAGTGATAATTCTGGACAATGCTAGTTTTCACAAAAAAGCCGAATATCTCCAGAAAATTGCGGCTGAAATGCCCAATATTCATTTAGAGTTTCTCCCGAAATATAGCCCTGATTATAACTTAATTGAATTAGTTTGGCATTCAGCAAAAGAATTTATTGCTAATCGACTCTTTAAATCAATTGAAGAATTAGAGTATTTATTACATCAACTTTTAAATCAAGGAGAATTAATTATTAAATGGGGGCGCAAACTTAAAAATAAAGGTAATGCTCTTATCACTGTTTAAATGCTTAACAGCTTATTCGACACTAAATAAACTCGGAATTTTTTGTGAGATAGATGAGGAGTGTCGTTGAACAGGCTCATTAAGATGCGATCGCAACTCAACAACTCCTGCGAATCCAGCACAATTTCCTCAGAAAGCCCTTAGATTTTCCCTCTAGGATGTCAATCATCACTGAGGATACTTCTATGACATTACCTTTATTATTAAGCCAACAAGATAATTTCGAGCAGTTAAAATCTGCGACTCCAATTGATTTTGGCTCTCTCTTCATCTGGAAGGTCGTTTCAATTGCATTGCAAAACCAACCAGATAGGTTGCTTGAAACCACCGATGAAAAACATCTCCTGAACAACACAACAAAATATAAACGTCACGATCAGTCGTTTTCTAGACTGCCTCAATCAGACTGCAACTTTGCTTTCAACGGTGCGTTCATTGATGTTGCTCAAGAAGTTGCGGTTCTTCCGTACTTACTGTGCTAAATTATTAGGGAAGTGCCAGAACAATAAAGCTCTTAATTCAAAATTGCGGAAATTCCTAAAGCCAAATCCACAACGTTTGAGTAATTTCAATTTATTATTAAT
>NZ_JADEWG010000117.1 GCF_015207735.1 [Phormidium] sp. LEGE 05292 | reverse complement strand
GGGATGGGGGGATGGGGAGAGGGATTGACGGTTTTTGCCTAACACCAAAAATATACAATTTAGATGCGATGCAAGCTTATACTCACTTCAAAGCTGGGATTAAAACCCGATACATTGCTCATCTCGCCAATAGGTTTACCATATAGTTGATAAATCTAAAATGAATCCTGGTAAAAGTGGTTGACAATTAATAGTAGCAGGGTTGTCTAAACATTCAATTTCGGAATTAGGACGATAAATGTAAACTTGACGGTTTTTGCGATCGATTAATAAACCGAGAGATGTACCGTTATCTATATATTCTTGCAATTTATCTTTAAGGGTTTGTAAGTTGTCGCTGGGGGAACGTAACTCAACGATAAAATCTGGACAAATAGGGGCAAATTTTTGCTGTTGTTCGGAGGTGAGACTTTGCCATTTTTCCAGTTTTATCCAAGCTGCATCAGAGGATTTTATCGCGCCATTGGGAAGAGTGAAACCAGCGGAAGAATCAAAACCGATTCCGGTTCCATTTTGTCTTGTCCAGATTCCTAATTGTACAATTAAATCAAAGTTGCGATTTCCAGTTTCGGAACCAGTAGGAGGGATAATAGTAATTTCCCCGTTGGCGGTGCGTTCAATGTGATAGTTTCGGTTTTGCTGACAGAAATTAAAAAATTGTTCGTCTGTCATTTCGATCGCCGGAGACATTTGCAACACCAATGGAGTAATTTCTGGCGGTGAAATTGTTTCTAGTATATTGGTCATAAATACAAAATACTTGGGAGATAGTTCTGTAGTTTAGTTTAACTAAGCTTTCCAAAAATCAGAGGTCGTGAAAGATTTCATCAAGATCCCTCACGTTATTTGCGGCAATGTCTGCTTCGGCTTTAGCAATGAGAGCGTCTAATTTACCTGATGCTAAATCTGACTCGATTTGTCGATCGCACTTTTCATTTAAATAGTTTTGCAGCCATGTTGCTAATTGGCGAACATCGTTTTCTGGAAGTTGTTTAATTGCTGCTTCGATTTCTAGTAAGTTAGTCATAAATAGAAAATGCTTGGGAAATACTTCTGTAATTGAGTTTAATACTAAAACCGAGTTGATTACTCCTTTTTTTTTGAACCACGTTCGCGTAGCGTGTGCGTAGCACGTAAGACACGAAGAACACGAAGAAAGAAGAAGAAAGAAGCCAAAAAAGATAAAGAGCGCACTTTTCCCACCCTAACCTTCGACGCACCAAATCAGAAATAGTTAAGCATCATTCAGTTTTCAATTGCAGAGTTTATTTCTCAAAATTCATACAACTTGACCAACTATTTTTTCAAAATCAAGTAATCAAATTTTTGCTCAATCAGTTTTTGGCGTTCTTTAATAAAAGTTTCATATTTTCCTAATTTCCACAATCTCGGATTTTTGGGAATTAAATGCAATTCCAAGTATTCATCAGGTTTATCTGCAAACCATTTTTCGGGAGGTATGTCAGACTTACCCCCAAAGGAGTTTTCCTCTTGCGTAAGTAACATTAAGTTGGCAATCTGATCCCTATCCCACTGTTTATATTTGAGTATATTCATAGCACCAGTCTTGGGGTTAGCTTCCCTCACAGACTTGAGGAGACTTTGAGGAAAGATATGATCTATGCTCGGCGCATTTCCTGAAAACGAGGGAGTATAATTAAATCCTTTGTACCACAAGTTAAAAAACAAGTGAATGTTTTTAGATCCATAATATTGTTCTAAGATTGTTTGCTTTTTAATTTCTAACCTTCTACCGTTCTCTGTAATTAAGTCATATATCTCTTGGACGATGAAAGCTTGCTTTGTATCAATTTTTTTAGTACATTGATTGATCAAGTTATCAGGTGTTCCACTAAACGAACCTGCTATCAATGTTCGCAAAATATAATCATCAATTCCTACAGTTGTTTTCCATTGGTTTTCATAATGATAACGAAAGTAAATTAAAGGTATTAGACAAAGATAAGATGGTAAAGCTTTATCAGATCTAATAAGTGTTTTTTCAAATAGGTAATCTTTGACTCCTTTAATTGCGTTGGCAATTTTATCCCAGTTTTTTATGATGTTTTGTCTAGTTGACTCATCTCTAAACTTATTAACATCGTAACTAGCTCCTTTGCGGAGTAGAGTTAGACAAGTTTTGAGAACAAAATCACGAGTAAATTTATAACCTGTCTTATTCAAGTCTTCTATCAGATCGCTTATTTCTTCCTCTGCTTCTTCCCAACTAACCGTCAAAAGTGAGAAAAGAAGATCTGATTTTCCTAAAACTGTACCACCAGAATTAGCCCTGATAAAGATTTCTACAATATCATCTAGTGTATATAGCTCTCGATTACCGATAGTATCTAATTCTTGATAAGATACATTTTCTTCATTAAATACCTTAACTATTTGTGCAACATTATCTTCAATTCTTTGCTCTTGATTTTCGGTTAATTCTCTATTGAATTCTGTTTTAAACCTTCTCATTAAGTCGCCACTAATTCTATTGTAACTTTTTGGGTTAAAAACTATATCCTTTAATTTTATCCAAGGTAGCTGCACATCTACTTTATCTGTTTTATCTATAAACTTAAAACTATACTTAACATCCTCTGGAAGAGTAGTTGTATATCCACTGAGAATATTAAAATATAGTTCCTTTCCTTCATAACTTCCCTTCAATGCAATAAAAATGCTTTGAAGGCGTTGCTGTCCATCTAGTACTAATGTTTTTATTTTATTGTCTTCAAGGACGTAAAAATCAGTTACATCTAAACTAGCCTTATAATTATCTATAAACTTACGACGGCGAACTTGATCGTCAGTTCTCCATGTGAGAAGTGTACTTATAGGATATTCACGCATAATGGAATCGAACAATTTTTCTATCTGTTCCTCATTCCATACAAAACGCCTTTGAATAATAGGTAGCCAAAAGCCGCCACCATCTGCGTCTGGGTTGTTGAGATATTCAACAATTTTTTTGATTGTTTCTTTTTTATTTTTCATTTATATTTCACCTGGGAAATATTCTAGCTTCTCATTTTGAATTTACCATAAATTGAAGTAACATTAAACACTTACCTTGGGAGGATGTTGCAACAACACCTCTTTCAAATACTGCCCGGTATAAGACCGATCGCACTTTGCCACCAATTCCGGCGTTCCCATAACAATAATTTCCCCGCCTTTATCGCCACCTTCCGGGCCTAAATCAATCACCCAATCGGCGCAACGAATTACATCTAAATTATGTTCAATTACCAAAATTGAATTACCTTTATCTACCAATCTTTGCAAAACATCCAACAATTTGTGAACGTCATAAAACGATAAACCAGTGGTAGGTTCATCGATTAAATAAAGAGTTTTCCCAGTCGCACGGCGCGAAAGTTCCGAAGCTAATTTGACTCTTTGCGCTTCGCCTCCTGAAAGGGTGGGTGCAGATTGTCCTAAACGGATGTAACCTAAACCGACATCGACTAAAGTTTGCAACCGATTCACCGCTTTGGGGATGTTTTTAAATACCTCTAAAGCTTCTTCGATCGTCATATTCAGAACATCTGCGATCGAATAACCTTTATATTTAACTTGCAAAGTTTCTCGGTTGTAGCGATCGCCTTTGCAAACCTCACATTGCACGTAAACATCGGGCAAAAAATTCATTTCAATCACATTTACCCCTTGACCTCCGCAAGCTTCACATCTCCCACCTTTGACATTGAAGGAAAATTGTCCGGGTTTATAACCTCTGGCTTTGGCTTCAATTGTTTGGGAAAAGATTTCCCGAATCGCATCGAAAACTCCCGTGTAAGTTGCGGGGTTGGAACGGGGAGTTCTGCCGATCGGAGATTGGTCGATGATGATTGCTTTATCGATCGCATTCAACCCTTTAATTCCATCCATCTCTTTTGGCAAAGGTACTTTTTTGGTGAGGTGATGTTGCAAACTGGGATAAAGCAACTCATTGATTAAACTAGATTTTCCCGAACCAGAAACACCTGTGACGCAAACGAGTTTTCCTAACGGAATTTCCACATCTATATATTTAAGGTTGTTGCGATGGCAGTTTCGCAACCGCAAAGATTTCCCATTACCTTCTCTGCGAGTTCCGGGAGTTTCAATTACTCGTTTTCCCGACAAGTAAGCGCCAGTCAAAGACTCTTCTGCTGCCAACAAATCCGCTAAATTTCCTTGGGAAACAATCCTCCCTCCATGAATTCCCGCACCGGGTCCGATATCTATAATATGATCTGCTTCCCGAATCGTTTCTTCGTCATGTTCGACAACGATTAAAGTGTTTCCCAAATCCCGGAGTTTGGTGAGAGTTTTCAACAATCTGCTGTTATCTCTTTGATGCAAACCGATGCTTGGTTCATCTAAAACGTAGAGAACTCCTGTTAATCCCGAACCGATTTGAGTTGCGAGGCGAATCCGTTGCGCTTCTCCTCCCGAAAGTGTCATTGCCGGACGATCTAAAGTCAGATAATCCAATCCGACATCTAATAAAAATTGCAACCGGGCGCGAATTTCTCTCAGAACTAAGTCGGCGATTTGAGTTTGTCTTTCGCTCAATTTTAAACTGTTGACTCGTTCCTTACATTGGGCGATCGACACTCCCGTTAAATCCAGAATTCGATATTGCCCTAACCTCACCGCCAAAGCTTCCGGCTTTAACCTTTTGCCCTGACAAACTTCGCAAGGTTGGTCAATTAAATAAGGTTCCAACTTCTGCTTTTGCAATTCCGAACCTGTCTCATCGTACTGCCTTTGCAAAATCGGAATTACCCCTTTAAAACTGCGGAAATCATCGCGGTTTTCCATCCAAATCGCCTTGTCGGAACCGTACAAAATGACTTGTTGTTGTTCCGGCGTTAACTGATTCCAAGGAGTATAAATTTTAAACCCGTGCGCTTTGGCGACACTCTGCAATAAAACTGTGTAATAAGAATCTTCCTTATCCGCCCAAGGTGCGATCGCTGAAATCAGATCCGCCTCCGGGTCAGGTATCAACAACTCCGGCGCAAAAGTTCGCAAACTCCCCAAACCATGACAATGAGGACAAGCACCATAAGGCGAGTTAAAAGAAAACAATCTTGGCGATAATTCTTCCATTACCGCCCCATGTTCGGGACAAGCAAAGTTTTCCGAAAATACCAATTCTTGCGGTTGTTCCTGATAGGAATTGGCAGGGTTTGTGGTATCATTTAGGGTATACATATTGTTTTCCCGCGACGCGCTTACCCCGCCCGATGTATCATTTAATATCTGGATAACCGCAATTCCACCGGAATGACGCAAGCAAGTCGCGAGAGAATCAGTTAAACGCTCTTGAATACCAGGTTTTTTCACTAACCTGTCAACGACGATTTCAATAGTGTGGGTATAATTTTTATCTAATTCGATATTTTCATCAAGCTGTCTGACCTCATTATTTACCCGAACTCGCGCAAATCCTTCGGAAATTAAACTGGAAAGTAGCTTGCGGTGAGTGCCCTTTTTTCCGCGCACAACAGGCGCGAGAATTTGAAAACGAGTGCCATCGGGAAGGTCGAGAATACGATCGCACATTTGATCGATCGTCTGAGGCGCAATAGAGCGATCGCAATGTGGACAATGAGGTTCACCCGCCCGACCAAACAACAACCTAAGATAATCATAAATCTCCGTCACCGTTCCCACCGTCGAACGGGGGTTGTGCGAAGTCGATTTTTGGTCGATAGAGATTGCAGGACTTAAACCTTCGATCGCATCCACATCCGGCTTATCCAACTGTCCCAAAAATTGCCGAGCATAAGCACTGAGAGATTCCACATAACGCCGTTGCCCTTCCGCGAAAATCGTATCGAAAGCGAGGGAAGATTTGCCGGAACCGGAAACGCCAGTGAAGACGATTAGGCGATCGCGCGGCAACTCCAAATCGATATTTTTCAGATTGTGCTGCCTCGCACCCCGAATGCGAATCGAACTCAGATTATTCAGATTTATTCCGTTAGGAAGATGACCGTTTTTGGTGTTGGCAGCCTGAGACATGAGAGACAGAGCGTAAAGTTGCTTAACGATTTTAACGCTGTCGGGATTTTTGGGTGCGGGGGGCGCTCCTCAATCAACCATAAATTTCGCTGCGATGTCCAATTCTATGTATAGTAATAATTCTTGATTCCGTGCTGAAGGTATAAACTACTCGATAATCTCCAACTCTTAGCTTAAACAAACCCGCTAGATTACCCGTTAAAGGATCGGGACTAATAGAGTCAAAGTTTGCAGCTAACCAATAAATTTTGCGGATGATCCGGTTTTTTACAACTTGAGTCAGCCTTTCCAAACTAGCAAGAGCTTCTGCCTTTAACTCAACAGAATAATCCATTAGCGATCTAATCCTAGTTTTTTGACAGCTTCATCAAGCGGTATACCACGCTCCCCAGCTTTTGTGCGATTCATTGATTCGATCAACTGTTGCTTAACTTCTTCTTTAATTTCTTTCCCCTCGTCAGGATCTCCAAAATACTCATCTAAACATTGTTCGACAATATGCCGAATTAGATCGCTCAGTTGTTCAACTGTCATATCTTTGACTTGCATTTATCTCTCCTTAGCGTAGCGAGTGTTCATATTTTAGCTTTTTGCGATCGAGAATTAAGTATAAGCTTTCCAAAAATCAGCATTGTCAAGGATTTTATCAAGATATCTCACATTATTTGTGCGGTAATCACCCGCTTGCCGGAGACTAGGCACTGAGAAAGTCTATCGCCTATAATGTGCTGATAGCTACCTCCTCTCACCGCAATACTTAAATGAAAAATAAGGAAAAATCTGCTAATTCTCAAATCTCTGCTGGTGTTAGTTTTCAAGCCAATGGGGATGCTCGATTCGTATCGCAAAATGTTCGAGATATAGGTTCTCAGTTCAAAGCAAAAATGTCTCGGATGGCAAATTCTCCAGCTTCTTCTAGAGAGGGATTTGCTTTTGAGTACCTTGACGCGAGCAATCAGCAGACTAACTTAGGAGGCGGATATAAGGTTGAGGTTCTTGATATTAACGGCAAAAACTCACCTGATATTCTAATTAAGTCCAGAACTTCTGGCAATGTAGTTAAAGAACAACAGCTAAAACTTAATTCGCGAACAGCAGATAACGCTGCTAACAGTGGAGCTTACGGAAAACAGGAGATTAGAACTCCGAAGGGACAAACCCGAAAACCAACCAATTCCAAAGTTAAAGAATCCAACGTTTCCACTTCTGAAGTTAGTAAAGGGGCTAAAAATCCTAATCAAGCAAATAGCAAATATCAATTTAAAGCTGCAATGGCTGAAATTAGTAATGCTGCTGCTATAGGTGCAATCACTGGCGCTGTTGCTGCCACGCTGATGTCAAGTTTAGTGCATTTTTTGGCGGTTGAACGTGGTGAAATGGAAATCGATGATGCCATTGCAGCAGTTTTTATAAATACTGTTGAAGGCGCTGCTCTAGGCTCAGTAAGTGGCGGATTGTTTGCCGCTATTCCTGCATTTATTCCAGCTTTAATTCCTGTCTTAAATATCATTTCAGTACCTCTTTTAACTGTTGGTGCATTCCAACTTGTTAATCAGGTTGGTGAAATTATTGATCGTCATACATTTGCCAAGCGTAATGCACTGCTTGAAGAAGTACATCGACAAGACGCTGCGTTCTTTGAGAGTTTCGACAAGCAAGTTATGGCATATCTTCAAAGTTAGCTTTCTGTTTCAGTTCAGACATAAAAAAATTTTGCATTCTTAGGTATCTAGCGATGAATATTGAACAGGCTCGTTGTCTTCTTAATGAGATTGAAGCTTTGCTTTACTCTGGTTCAAATTGGGATATATTTTGGCGAAATGTTCTGAATGAAATTCGCGGCGGAGATGTAGACGGTCTTTTTTATGAAGCCCTTGCTAAACTTCATGCTTTGGGTGCTTTAGATGCTGAGCTTAATAACTTTATCAACATCTTTATCCGATCGCAAATTCAGCGATTTTACGATCGACTTTATAAAACTCTGAGATGGCATCTAATTAACGGTCATGTTTATACTTATTCAGATGTTGTAAACTTCGTTAGAGAAAGTCAACCGCTAATTCAACTTCTCCGCAATAAAATTGAGCAAATTCATGCTGAGTCTTGCAAACTTTCTGAAGAATTCTACATGAATAAGCAGATAATAATTTGTGGAACAGGTATGTTGATTCGCGATGAATAGTTTAGAGTAGCAACATAGGGTTTCTTGGTTTTTCAGGTGCCATCGAACCAGAGAAATCCAGTGTTATTTAGGAGGTTAAATTAATGGCAGTCCAGCAACCCCGCTATAGTAAAGAAGGATTTGCCGAACGGGGCGATCGAATCTACGAAACTCATATTCGCCCTTTAGTTACTTGAACCAGGAATTTCTGGTAAGGTGTTTAAAGGTTTTAGAAGATACAACCAGTGGAAAGAATTCCAGATGAAGCCTTAGTGATTCGAGGAGGTCGCAACCGTCCTGATGACATCCGGCGTGGAATAGGTACTCACCCAAGCGGCATAACAGGAATTTCAGTAGAATGTGCATTAGGAACTTCAATCGAGGAGCTAGCGGCGGCTATTCCTCATGGGCAACTCTGTTGCACTACTGTAGGAAATATTCGTCAAGCTGGTGGAGATGTAATTAGGACTTCAGGTAGAAGCCCCAATCATGCGACCTTAGTAGGTCTAACCCCAGAGCAAATTAGTGCTCTTTTGACACCTACAATTCCTAAGCCTCAGCAAACCAAATAAGTACGGAGATGCTCAATGAGCGTATCAAGACAACCAGTACAGCATAATGATAGTGAGCAGCAACGAGTTTTAGTCGAAAACCCAAGAGTTTTCGTTGATTTTCATAATGCTGATGCTCAAGGTCGCCTTCGTCTAAATTGTATTGGCACAATAGAGGATCTTTCTGCTCAAAAAATTGAATTGCAAACTGGTCAACAACTCACTCTTTATAGTGAAGATTTAGAAGTAGATGGAATAGTTGAGTATTCTCAATCAGAGCAATTATGGGTTGTAGTTATTGATTGGGATGAAATTAGGGAAGTAGAAGAAGTAAATCCACTACAAAAACAACTTTTAAAATAGTGTACTTGCTAATACTAAAATAAACACCTTCGAGCATCGGAGTCGTCTATGTTACTACAAGAATTGAAGGAGAAAATTTGCAAGCTATCGTCGATCGTGTCCCTGTTACCATCTAGTTAGTAAATCATACTTAGTTGTATTGAGGCAACCTAATGTTGAATGTCACTGTTGATGAAATACAACGCGATCCTTTGAAATATCTTCGTCAAGTAGAGGCAGGTGAAACTGTTGTGATTGTTAGAGCGGAAAAAGCGATCGCCGAACTTAGACCTATTGCCAGTAGTAAAAAATTACGACCTTTCGGTTTGTGTGCAGGTGAATTTACCGTTCCAGATGATTTTGATGCTCCTTTACCCGAAGATCTTCTCAACGCATTTGAGGGTAAATGAAGATTCTGCTAGATACACATATATTTTTATGGTTCATCAATCGAAACTGCGTTTAACAATTTCATCAATAACCAGAACTACTACACAATTCAATTGCGTATTACAATAATGCTACAATAATACTTCGTTACACCAAAACTGCCTTACGAAGTAACAGAAAGCACTAAAAGGAGAATGGCGAATGAAAAAAGTAGCGGTGTTTGGTAATGCTGGAGGTGGTAAATCCACTCTCAGCAAGAGATTATCGCAAATCACTGGTTTACCACTTCACCCCTTAGACAAGATTAAATTTCAATCGGGAGGTGCGGAAGTTCCCCATGAAGATTATAAGCGTGCCCATCAACAAATTTTAGATGCCGATCGCTGGATTATTGACGGGTTTGGTTGTATGGAAACCCTCTGGAAACGATTGGATGAGGCGGATAGTTTAGTTTATGTCGATCTACCGCTATATGTGCATTTCTGGTGGGTAACTAAACGATTTATCACAGGTTACTTTAAACCGCCAGAAGGCTGGCCTAAAAATAGTCCAATATTGAAAAGTTCGCTTTCTAGCTACCGCGTACTTTGGTTATGTCACAAGAAATTAACCCCAAGATATCGTGAATATATCAAGCAAGCACAAAGCAGCAAAAATGTTTATCATCTGCGATCGACCAAACAGATTTCGCAATTTTTTGAATTAGTTGAAAATGAGATTAACTTTAAAAATAGTGCATCAGCTTAACTAAAAGAACAAATTTGCAAGATATGAATCAACCCAAATCTGCTGAAAACGAAGTAAAATTAATTATTTTGTGTGAGAACTGCTCGCAAAAGTTACGCATTCCTAAGCGGAAGAAAAAACTCCGAGTAACTTGTCCTAATTGCAGACATGAATTTAACTACAAACGTTATCTCTTTGGCTTCTCCTCCAACAACAAAAAGTCACTACTAGTTGGTTTAGTCGGAAGTTTAATCGGATTTTTCTTAGTGGAAATCGTCAACTTCAACCGAGCCTTAGCTAGTAGTACAAATCCTCTAGTTGCTACAATGATAACAATAGGAGCATTTGGCATCTGTTTCGGCACAGTTTTGGGAGGCGCAGAAGGGTTTTTCCGCAAAAATAAAACCAGATTATATTATGGACTGAAAACGGGAGCAATTTTAGGTTTAATTAGTGGTATTATTTCCGGCTTTTTTGCCCAACTTATTTACAATTTTATCCTTTCAACTTTCACAATTCCAAGCGATCCTTCCTTGACAGTTGTCATGTTTGCTCGTACAGTTGGCTGGTGTATTTTGGGACTTTTATTAGGGGCTGCTTACGGTATTAAAGAAAACACTTTAGGAGACCTAAAATTTGGCTTGATTGGTGGGGCTATTGGTGGATTTATTGGTGGTTTGTTTTTCGATCCCTTGAGTATAGCAATTCAACTTGGTGGAGGTACTGTCGGACGGTTAGTAGCATTTTCCATTCTGGGGATGACTATTAGTGTAAGTATTAACTATTTTAGAGAAGTTGCGATCCGTCGAAACAAACCAGAAATGTATCAAGAAATAACTAGGAAATTACCTCCTAACCCAAGATTATTATTACCCGATTCAAGTACTAAACATAATCGACATTACTGAAAAAGTGAAGAGAACTTGCGCTTAATCATTAGCCCCTCCCTGTAAACGGGGAGGGGTTTGGGGTGGCGTGAATTAAGCACATCTTCATAGAGAATTGGTATAACAACCAAATTACTCTTGCTTATTGCCATCAGGCATAGTCGCATCTCGCAAATAAGCACCTTGTAAATCAGCACCTTGCACATCTGCACCACGCAGATTAGCATCTTGCAAATAAGCACCTGACAAATTAGCACCTTTTAAATAAGCACCTTCCAACTTAGCACCCTGCAAATCAGCATTACCCAAATTCGCCCCTTCCAAATTAGTATCCCAAAGTTTCGCTTCCTGCAACTTCGCATTTCGCAAATTTGCACCCACCAAACTCGCACTTTCTAAATTCGCATTTCGCAAATTTGCCCCTGACAAATTCGCATTTTCTAAATTCGCATCCCAAAGTTTAGCATCCCACAATTTAGCATCCCACAATTTAGCATTTCGCAAATTTGCGCCCCCTAAACTAGCACTTTCCAAATTAGCACTGCCCAAATTAGCGCCTGCTAAATTAGCCCCTTCCAAATTAGCCTCTCCCAAATTAGCACCTACCAAATTAGTGCCTTCCATACTGGCTCTTTCTAAATTCGTCCCCCATAAATTAGCGCCACCTAAATCTGCACCTTCTAACTGCGCTTCCCGTAAATCCACACCAGCTAAATTTGCTCCTCGTAAATCAGTCCCCCGCAAATCACACCTGGCGCATTTCCGCGTAAAAAACAATCGCCGTACTCCATTTTCGCTACTAGAAATTGATTGCTGATTATCGATTTGCAGCCTTCTTTCATGGTGAAAATTTCCTAAACTAGCGTAAAGAAAACTGATAGTTCCTAAAGTAGCTAATCCCACTGCGGGTGCTGTTAAAGAACTTTTGATTTTCGCTGGTAAATTTCGCAATTGAATTACATAACCAGGTGGCTGCATTATCTTTTGTAAAGCAGTTAAAGCCACTGTTGCATCAGAGTAGCGAAATTTCACATTTGGTTCCACCATTCTCATTAACCATTGCCCAAAACGAGGTGGTAATTGAGGAACTAATCTTTGAAAATTAAACCGATAATTGTCATCAATTAATTTACCAATCTCGACAGAACGAGTACCTGTCACCAAACAAATTAAAGTTGCACCTAAACTATAAAGGTCAGAAGCAGCAGTTAAAGAACGACCAAACTGTTCTTCAGGAGGCATAAAGCCGATCGTTCCCCCAGCTACACTACTTAAAGCTAACTCTCCACCTCGAATTCTGGCAAAACCAAAATCCACCAAGTAAGCATTTAATTGTTCATCCACCAAAATATTTTCTGGCTTAATATCTCGGTGAATAACTGGTGGAGTGCGCTGTTGCAAGTAAACCAAAATTTCTAAGACAGAAATCGCAATTTGCTGGATTTCTTCTAAACTAAAACTGTATCTTTCCGCTAAAAATGGCGCTTTTTTATACTCTTGTACTAAACAAAACCCGGTCGGCGTTTCAAAAGAGTTTAAATAACGCGGAATCCGGGGATGATGCAGCTGTTGTAAAACTTCAATTTCTCTTTGGTAAGTTTTAAAGCCAGACCAATCAACACCCGAATTGGCAAAACGGAATTCTTTAATTACTACCTGTTGTTCGGAATTGAGAACGTTAGCCAAATAGGTAATACGTCCTGCTTCTCGGTTAAGTCCTAGTTCTTGGACAACTTCATAGTTGTGGCTGGAGAAGTTCGGAAAATTAGTCATAATTTCTCCCCGCAAGAGATTTGTGCAGCGTCGCGGCATTTAGCTTGCTTGAAAGATCCTAACCGTTGTGGGGAATTTTGTCACAGATTGGTAATTTTGTTACAAAACATAATTAAGAGGTAGAACCTCCCAGACTCATTCCCAGGTTCAACCAAGGAACGAAAGAAGAGGCTCTGCTCAGGAGTGCAAGATTTCAGTTTACCAATTGTTCCCAATCATGGTAAAACCTGACCAAAAGTATGGATGCTTAAAATTCTGATTTCCCAAAGCTACTAATGATGGTGGTAAAGTTACACCAGCGCCTAAATTTGGCCCAATTAATTTCCCTTTTTCTAATCGCACTTCTCCCCGCAACATTGCTGTTTGTGCTTGTCGCAACGCTTCGCTTCTGGTGGGTGCAGTTTTCAAGTAACGGTAAAACTCACTCATTAAAGCTAAAGTTCCCATGTCGCTCACATTCCACAAACTAGCTAATGTTGATTTAGTTCCACTTTGAATTGCTACTCCCGCAAATCCCATTTCGGCATCTTTGTCACCAATTGCGGTGCGACAAGCACTTAAAACTAACAAATCTACAGGCGGGTTATTCCACTGTAATTGGCGCATTCTATCTAATGTTAATCTGCTGTCCCAAAATTGAATGAAGGAACTTGCTGGTGCGCCTGGGTTAAATTGTGCGTGGGTAGCTAAATGTACGATACTAAAAGGTTGGCTGGCACGTTGCGATCGCAAATTGTCGATCGTAAACTCTTGGTTTAAAAAATACTTACGTTTTTGCGGAACATTCGGTGCGATCGTAGATAATTCTACAGGAACCGCAATCAAAGGAGGTAACTCTTTAAACTGTGACGCTCCCATCGCTAAAATTTGTGAATTTTTCAGACTGCGCTGGTTCAGATCGGTCATATTAAAAGCTGGTATTAATCCCACACTGTACTTTTCCACCAAAAACTTTTGCCCATCATGTAAACTTGCTAATGGCAGACTACGTAAAGTTGACCCCATACAAAAAATTAACGAATCAATCCGGTTATTTTTCAGTTCCGTTTCTAAAGGAGTGATTATCCACTGATATAGCCTTCTCGCCGCAGGTAAATAACTACTACTACCAACTTTGGTAATATCAGTAATTTCCAATACCAATTCTTTCGCTGTATTAACCAAATTCTCGCTAGTCGCCGCAGGAACACTCTTCCGAATCGGTGTTCTTTGTGGCATAACTAAAACCAACTCCAGTTTTTTTGGCGTTGGTACCGCATAAACTAAAGCAGTTCTTTTCCCTGTTTGACTCGCCAACCTTCCTAAAGTAGCCGATATTTGTGGCGCTGAGAGCGAAGATTGCGAAAGGTTAGCCTTAAAATAAGTTTCGTAATCACTTTCCCAACTCTTTTCAATTGTATTAACCGTATCAATTGGCTTTAAATTTTCAATCTGTTCTCCCAGTACCAGAGGGGTAGCTTTACTTGCACTACTCACAGTTACATTGCTAACAGTTGCAGTCCTGTTTTCCCGTACTACTGCAACACCTTGATAATTGTTAACAACTGTGCTACTCAGCGCCAGCAGCAATCCAGAAACGAAAATGACAAATGATGGGAATTTCATAGTAACGACTCACCACCAATTTAAACTACAATAATAGTAAAAATTAAACCTTAGCATTTGCCGGAGGTATTACATACAACAGTTTTCTCCACATATTTTCCCGAAAATTTCATTAACCTAAGATATTTTGTCTTTTTAGGTAAAATTAAGCGTCCGCAACTATGTTACCTTCTTTCCCAGACTTAATCCCATTTTCCAATTTCATCCTGAACAACCAATCAAATGCTGAAAAACAATCATAGAGAAGCCTATTCTCCAAGCCGCCATTTAGGGAATCATCAACCATTAAAGTTGCTTTGTTACCAGAGTACTGATTCGATGTGCCAAATCTGATTAAAAACATTTAACCGTCAAGTTGTAGTTAATTAGCTATGAATAGAGTCCTATTAGATATTCAAGCAGTTCGTCCAATGTTGGGTGATTTGCTAGACAACCGCTATCAAGTACTTCAAGTTCTCAGTACTGGAGCTTTTGGCAGAACATATATTGCCGAAGATACTTTATTACCAGGTTCGCCAAAAAGAATTATTAGACATTTAAAACCCTCTGAAAATTATCCTCATTTATTAATATTCATTCAACAGCTTTTTGGCAATCAGACCAAAATTTTAGAAACCTTGGGACAGCACGACCAAATTCCCGAACTCCTGGCTTTTTTTGAAGATGCCCAAGGATTTTACTTAGTGCAAGAATTTTTTACAGGACAGCTACTTAGTAACTTAGTAACCACTAACCAAAATCGCAGCAAATATTGGACAGAAACGCAAGTTATTCAGTTACTCCGAGAAGTTTTGGATATCCTAAATTTCATTCATGCTCAAGGTATCATTCATTGTGACATCAAGCCAAATAACTTAATTAAACCTATTGACAACGGTAAAATATGTTTATTAGATTTTGGCGCAGTTCAACCAATTTACCGACCTGACAGCAATACAAATCAACAACAAATAAACTTTAACATTCAACCAGCAGGGTACATCCCAGCAGAACAACTTGCATATCAACCCCAACCAAATAGTGATATTTATGCACTGGGAATGATTGCCATTCAAGCATTAACAGGAATACACCCCACGCAATTAAAGATTGACCCAGATAGTCAAGAAATTAGCTGGAAACACTTAGCTTATGTCAGTGATGAACTAGCTAATATTTTAGATAAAATGGTGCGCTACTCTTATCAAGAACGTTACCAGACCGCTGCTGAAGTTTTGCAATCCCTGGATAAATTAGTTAACCCAGAAACTTTACCCATTACGCCTGAAGAATTAACTTTTTCTTCTTGTCCCATAGAAGATTTAGAAAATGTTATAGACTGTCCTGAAAACTTCTTAGAAGAAATTAAAGCTTCTCTGAATCAGACAACTGATAAGATTATTAATGCCATCAATCTTAAACGACGGATATTTTTTAGATTCCCTGTACTATCTCCGTTAATCGTAGCATTCATCATTGGCACAGGCATCAATTCTTTGGTAATAGTATCGGGAGTTTTTTATATTAGTCAACCTGACCCAGCGCAGATGCGACGAATGGAACAAATGGTTCAAGAACCTTTAGAACAAATTAGTAAAAAAGTTTGCGATATTCCTTTTATTTGCTTTTGGTTAGGTAAATAGAATTAGGACGGAGTATGGTGTGGGGAAAACGAGTAGGGGCGGGTTTACTGAGATCTTGCACTTCTGAGGCGGAGCCTCTATTTCTCGTTACCAGGTTGAACCTGGTAACGAGGGTTGGGAGGTTCTACCTCCAGGAGTGCAAGATCTGAGTTTAGCCACAGGGTTTGAGTACCCCGGAATAAGATTAAAGTCAAAACCCGCCCATCCGAACAATCTATGGCAAACATTTAATTAATCCCTATTACAGATGTAGAGACGTTTCATGAAACGTTTCTACTCAGATCTTGCACATCCTCGTTCCCAGGTTCAACCTGGGAACGAAGAATGGAGGCTCTGCCTCTTGGTACAAGATCTGAATCTACAGTCAAGGGGTTTGATTGATAACACCAATAAATAACAATATTAAACTCTCTTCCATTCAGTTTTTGGTGCTTCCGTATGTGCTAACAATTTGCCTTGAGAAATCACATAACTAACTGTTGCTCTTTTCCGAATTGCATCATAGCGACTTTCGGCATTTAATACAATTAAATTAGCTGGTTTTCCCACTGTAATACCATAACTTTCAGCTAAATTTAAAGTTTTTGCTCCATTAACAGTCACCATATCATAACAAGCATTAATTTCTGCCATTCCCGTCATCTGACAAACATGAACTGCCATGTGTGCCACATCTAGCATATTTCCCATTCCCAAACTATACCAAGGGTCTTGGACACAATCATGTCCCAAACTTACATTTAATCCTGCTTGCCATAATTCTTTGACTCGCGTAACACCCCGTCGTCTCGGATAAGTATCTGTCCTACCTTGCAATGTAATATTAATTAAAGGATTAGCAATAAAATTGATTTCTGCTCGTTGCAAAAATCCCATTAACTTATTAGCATAAGCGTTATTGTAAGAACCAAAGGCTGTGGTGTGACTGGCAGTTACTTTAGCACCTAAATTGCTACGAATTGCTTCAGCAGCTACTACCTCTAAAAATCTGGATTGGTCATCATCTATTTCATCGCAGTGAATATCAATTAAGCGATTATATTGTTGCGCTAATTCAAAAATTTGCTGTACTGAAAGAACACCATCTTCCCTAGTTAATTCGTAATGAGGAATTCCCCCAACTACATCAGCACCTAACTTTAATGCTTCTTCGATTAATTCGGCATTTTTTGGACTACCGTAAATGCCATCTTGGGGAAATGCCACTACTTGCACTGTTATCCAATCTTTGACTTCTTCTCTAACTTCTAAAAGTGCTTGTAATGCGGTTAAAGTAGATTCACTCACATCGGCATGAGTGCGAACAAATAATACTCCTTGAGATGCTTGCAATTTTAAGGTTTCTTTTGCTCTTTTTTTCACATCTTCTAAGGAGAGATTTTGTTTCCGTTCTCGCCAAATTTCAATTCCTTCAAATAAAGTACCACTTTGATTCCAGCGAGGTTCACCTGCTGTTAATGCTGAATCTAAATGAATGTGGGATTCGACAAAAGGAGGACTGACTAGTTGAGTGTGAATGTTTAATTCTAACTGTCCTGATTCTGGAATTTCTGGGGAAATAGTAGTAATTAAACCGTTATTAATTCCGATATCAACAATTTCGTTGTTGAGTAGACGACATTGGCGCAGGATTAAATTGTATTGCATTGTAACTTTCTGAGTGGCAATCTTTTAAATTTAACTAAAAAAATACACCCCTAACAATCAGAGGTGTACTAATTATTTAACTAGCCTGCGACTGGCTGAAAAACTTCTGCAATCTAACTAAGTGATTGCCCTATAGCAGGTAATACCTGCTATAGAAAGTGAATTATTCAGAAATTTCGCCGTTAAGACCGATTTCTGCCGCAGAACGGCTAAATACTGTTTGTTGGCGGTTTCTTGCGGCACGTTGCTGATTAACCATTAAGGAACGAGCTTTGTTTTCAACGGTATCAGAGTTTTGGTTGTTGTTATGGATATTTCTCATGGTTTTCGCCTCAATGAGTAATTGTTTTGCAGTGATGAAAATGAGGCGCGTTCCTTCGGGATTACTCCCTACTTCCGTCTCTTTGTCGCTGTAAACTGATTGACTCAGAGGCTTTAAAGAGATGAACGATTTATTTCTGTATCTATTGTTACGGTTTTTCTAAAAAATGTCAACTATGGGATTGGGAATTTGTGATTGGGGACTGGGGACTGGGGACTGGGAGAGTTTTGAGTTGTTGTCTTGTCCCCTTGTCCTCTCTGCTGCCCTGCTTTCTTAAACAAACTTCATCTTAGGGAAAGTGCCACAGTGCCGCGTTTACGCGCTAAAGTGGCAAATATGAGTGAGAAAAGTGCAAATATAAAAGTTGTTAGCGATAATCGCCAAGCTCGGTTTCTCTATGAGATTCTAGAGACTTATGAGGCGGGAATTGAGCTAAAGGGGACAGAGGTTAAGTCGATTCGCGATGGGAGATGTAACCTGCGAGATGGGTATGTCTTGATTCGCAATGGAGAGGCTTGGCTGTTGAATGTCCATGTTTCCCCTTATCAGGGAAGTGGTGCGTATTTCAACCATGACCCACTTCGCACGCGCAAATTATTGCTGCATAAGCAGGAAATTCGTAAGTTAATTGGCAAGGTGGAACAAAAGGGTTTAACTTTGGTGCCTTTGAAGATGTATCTCAAGAAGGGTTTGGTTAAACTTACTGTGGGTCTTGGTAGAGGGAAAAAACTGCATGATAAGCGGGATGATTTGAAGAAACGCCAAGATAAGCGGGAAATGGAACGGGTTATGAAGAATTATTAAGATTGGGGAGCTTTCGGAGCAGAGGGAAGTTTTGAGTTTTGAGTTTTGAGTTTTGAGTTAATTAAATTGTCCTTGTCTCCTTGTCTCCTAGTCCCCCAGTCCCTAGTCCCCCAGTCCCTAGTCCCAATTGTTACTATTGAAATTCTTTATAGCGAGAAACTAATTTTCTTGGGTGCAAGCCCTACGATAAAATCAAACAGTTCTAATGACGGAAAAGTTAAAGTAAGCGATCGCATGAATACTCCAACTGAAAAAGAAACCAAAGCCAGTGACCATAGCTTAGAAGCAATGCGGCATTTTTCGGAACAATATGCCAAACGTACTGGTACTTACTTCTGCGTTGACCCTTCTGTTACCGCTGTTGTCATCGAAGGACTAGCCAAGCACAAAGACGATTTAGGTTCGCCGCTTTGTCCTTGTCGTCATTACGAAGACAAAGAAGCAGAAGTTAGTTCGGCTTTCTGGAACTGTCCTTGCGTCCCGATGCGTGAGCGCAAAGAATGTCATTGTATGCTGTTTTTAACTCCAGATAATGACTTTGCTGGGAAGATACAAGAGATTTCTTTAGAAGAAATCAAATCGGTGCGAGATAGTATGGCATGACCGAAGTCATTCCTGACGAATTTTGGCAAGGTGTAGGACAATTTAATTTGGGAGATTACTACACCTGCCATGATACTTTGGAGGCTCTGTGGATGGATGCAACAGAGCCACAAAAAACTTTTTATCAAGGTATTTTACAAATTGCGGTTGGTCTTTATCACCTGAGTAATCACAATTGGCGTGGGGCTGTAATTTTGTTGGGTGAAGGTACTAATAGATTAGGTTACTATCAGCCAGATTATGCTGAGATTAATGTAGAAAATTTAATTGCTGAAAGTAGGGAATTGTTAATTGCTTTGCAAGGGGCTGGGGCAGAAAATGTTGGGGAGTTTGCGGAAAGTATTAAGAATACAGGAACTTATTTGTTAAATGGTCAGAGTTTGAGTGTGCCGAAAATTGCAAAAATTCTCTAAATATTAGTTGATTTTTGACTTTATTAGGTTTTTTACCACAGATATCCACAGATAAACACAGATAAACACAGATGAATTATGGATATTGTCTACTTTGGCAAGAGAGCTATAAACTCTCCCCATCTCCCCATCTCCCCATC
>NZ_JADEWG010000346.1 GCF_015207735.1 [Phormidium] sp. LEGE 05292 | reverse complement strand
GGGTGTGGTCAAAAGTAGTTGGTGGGTGCGATCGCTAATCTTAAGAGGAGGTAAAATTTGAGACAATAATCATGAGGATAAGATTGAATCAAAGGGTAGTCAGGCTGAGCAATGCTCAGCCTGACTACCCTAATTAATTAAGAAAAGTTCTAGGAGAGAAGTAGAAAATATCGCTCAAAAAGCCGAGCAGTATGTAATAGCTAAGTTAGGTAAAGAAACTGCTAGATCTGAACCGCAGGCACCAGATAATATTTGCTACAGAATACTGGTAGAATTAGATGGCTCCCACGTCAGAACTGGGATGAATATAACTTCAAACAAAGCGGAATTAACCAGTAAACGCCAACTGAAGAAGTGTTCTCGACAAATCGATTGGCGAGAAGTTAGAGTCGGTTTTGTTCGTCCAGTTACTAATAAAGAACAGCGAATTTATGTGGCGAGAATGGACAAATATCCACCTGTAGTCGGGCAACTCAAAAGTGCTGCCTATTTGATAGGAATGACTAGCTCTTCACAAGTTTACGCAGTTGCAGATGGCGGTAATGGACTGAGATCGGCATTAGAATCGGAATTTCCGAAGCTGATATTTATTCTTGACCGCGCTCATCTGAAACAACATATTTATCAAGGAGCTGATTGTTTAGGATTAACTGGATTTCATCGAAAATTGTGGGTAGAACATATACTTAACTTAATCGAACAAAACCAAGTAAAAAGAGCGATTAAATTCATTAAACGCTATTGTCAACCAGACAAAAAGACGCAGGTTTTAGACAATTTGTGTAATTATCTGGAGCGGTTTAAGGATGCCTGTAAGTATCGAATTTTTCGATACATTGGATTACCCATTGGTTCAGGAGAAATTGAAAGCGCCCATCGTTATATTCCGCAAAAACGTTTAAAGATACCAGGTGCTACATGGCACCCAAATACTATTAATCCCATGTTGGCTTTAAGAGTAATTCGAGCTAATAATTGGTGGGAAGATTTTTGGTCACAGCAAGCTTCAAAAAATAGTTATTGACATCTGATTAGCCAACATTTTGACGGTTGGAGCACAGTTTAAGTATGGGGAAAAATTTCGCAGATAAATAAGAAAAATTATCAATAAACTAAAGGATAGTTAGGCTGAGCATTGCTCAGCCTAACTATCCTTTGATTCTCT
>NZ_JADEWG010000116.1 GCF_015207735.1 [Phormidium] sp. LEGE 05292 | reverse complement strand
CCCCTGCCCCTCTGCCCCTCTGCTCCCCCGCCTCTGCCTCTAGAAACTTGCAGCGCCGTTACTGGAATCAAAACCTTGGGTGCAGTTTGTTGCGTAAATTGGGCTCTTGCCAATAAACCGCTACTAATTTGCCCATTTTGATTCGGAATTAAAATTTCTACGGGAATTTGCCTCGCAGTGGGATCGGCAGCAGGAGAAATTCTGGCAACTACACCCCTAAAAGTTTGATTAGGAAAAGCGTCTAATTGTACTTGTACCGACTGCCCGACCTGAACATTTGGCAATTCTAATTCGGAAAGTGGAACTACCACTTTTACTTGATTAAACTCTCCCAGTTTTAAAACCTCTCCTCCTGGTTGTACCAAATTTCCCGGTTCGCTGGTTCGTTCAATAACTACCCCATCAATGGGCGAGTTGAGTTTGGCGTAAGATAAGCGTTCTTTTAACTCAGCAATGACGGCTCTTTGGGCAGCAACTCTACCTTGAGCGGCTGCAACTGCTTGCTGTTCCGTGCGAATTTGTTCTTCTGCGGCTAGAACTGCTTGTTCATTAGTGCGGGCTTCGGTTCTGGCTAATTCTGCATCTTGCAGAGAAATTGCCCCTTGTTTTTGCAGAAATTCTCGCCTTGCTGCGGTTGTCTGGGCTTGTTTGAGCGTGACTTTAGCTTGTTCTGCTTTAGCTTTAGCGTTGCTAACTAAGGTTTTGGCGCGTGCTACTTCTGAGTCACGGGTAGCTAGTTCGGCTTCTGCCTGTGTCACCAAAGTAAATAATAATGTATTGTCCAACTGCGCGAGTTGTTGACCCCGCTTTACCCGATCGCCAACATTAACGCTCAGGTTCAGCAATCGCCCTTCTACTTGCGATCGCAAAGAGACTTCCCGCGCTGGTCTAGTTGTACCTATATATGTAGGTGCTTCCTGGATAACACCTGGACGTGCGATCGCCACATCCACTGGTGTAGAGGTCGGCCCCCTTTCGCCTCCTCTCTGGGTTCCAGGTGGTCGATTTTGTGCTTCCGCTTCTGCCTTGGGCGTTCCGCTACAGCCCATAAAACTGACCAGCAGCGGCGCAAGGCAAAAGCCAAAAGCCAAAATATACGAATATGAAATTTTCTCCTTGGCTCTTTTCATGATTTCTTTAGACTTCCTGCACAACTGCCAAGCTCAAACCCTTTACAAAAGTTAACCTTAACCTAGAATAACCGTAAAGAGCAGATTTCAGCTTACACCTCTAGTATGGTTTGCTCAGAACTTTTAATTGCTTAAGTCCTGTTGCTACCACCGACAGAAGAGTTTTATTGCATTTATATCTCAATAGTTAACCAAATAAGTGAAAATTTATTTCAATTAGCTCATATAATATAAACGCCGTTTAAACACTTAGTTTTCATCGTAAGGTTAGTCATGGGTCTGAAAAAAAAATTCGTACTTGGTGTGAGTGTGGTAGCTTTAGCCCTAACGAGTTTGACTTGGAACACTACGGGGAAGAAGTCATGGGCACAAGCACCAAATCTTCTTCCTAAAAAGTTACAAAACACCCTTGCTCAAGCACCTTTAAAAAAGGTTAGAATTGTTTTTCCTGCTCGTGGTGATAATGCTGATTTACAGCGAAAAGCTAATGCTGTCGCTCAATTCCTTTCCCAGAAATTGGGTATGCCTGTAGAGGCAGTAGTCGCAGATGATACTGCTGCTGTGGAAGCTTTACGAGCAAATCGAGCCGAAGTAGCGTTTTTAAGCAGTCGTCCAGCAATTAAAGCAGAACAGTTAGCAAATGCTAAATTGTATTTAGCTGAAGTACGTCCGAATTATTCTGGTGGACACACTTACAGATCCATATTTGTAGTTCCTAAAGATAGCCCTTTACGCAGTGGGAATTCTCCAGCAACTCTCCAGCAATTACGGGGGAAGAAAATCGCTTTCACTTCTCCAACTTCGGGTAGCGGATTTATTTTCCCTGTGGGAGAGTTAGTTAAGTTGGATTTAGTAGAAAATCGCGATCGCCTTAATAGTTTCTTTAGCCAAGTTAGCTACGGAAACGGTTATAGTGGAGCATTGCAAGCCGTTCTACGGGGACAAGCAGATGTAGCAGCTGTTTCTGAATACACCCTTGGCGCACCTTATATCACTCCCCAAGAAGCAAGTCGCTTGCGGATACTTTATGCTATTTCCGGTGTACCTGCTCATGGTGTGGCAATTGATGATAGTGTTTCTCCAGCAATGCGTGAGAAAATTATTAACGCTTTGATGGAATTGAATAAACCAGAATATAATCAATTGCTGAGAAATTTATACAATTCTACAAGTTTGGTAAAAGTTAACAACACTTCTCATTTACAACCGATGCGGGAAGCAATGAAACGCGCCGGAATTGAACCGTAATTTTGTCATTAGTTATTGGTCATTTGTCATTTGTGACATTTAATCTTTTGACCAATGACCAATCACTAACTCCCAACTACTAACTACCAATAACCAATGACGATCGAATGTGAAAAAATAACAACTCCCTATAGTAATAATCTGAATCGTCCGATTTTGAACAATATTAGCTGCAAAATAGAACAGGGAGAGTTTGTCAGTTTATTAGGATTAAATGGGGCGGGAAAGTCTACTTTATTACGTTCCATAGTTGGCTTAGTTCCTTTAGAGAAGGGAGTAATTAAAGTTAATGGAATAGCGCAAAATCAGAAACAAAAACATCGTCCTGATATTGCAATGTTATTTCAGGGTGGAGGGTTAATTCGCCAATTATCGGCAATTGAAAATGTGCTTTGTGGACGCTTGGGGAGTTTATCAGCTTGGCAAACTTTGTGGGGGTTTCCGAAGCGCGATCGCCGTTTAGCTTTAGAACTCTTGGATCGCTTAGGTTTAAAAGAACACGCTTACCAAAAAACTGCTTATTTAAGTGGTGGACAACAACAAAGAGTGGCAATTGCCAGAGCTTTAATTCAAAATCCTCGCATATTATTGGCTGATGAACCAATTACAGGTTTAGATATTTTGGCAGCTAAACAAGTAATGGAAACTTTAGCTGAACTACACGCCCAACAGGGGATGACAATTGTGGTAGTATTGCATGATTTGGCGTTGGCTGCTGCTTATGCCCAAAGAGCGATCGTCTTAGAAGCCGGACGCATTATTTATGATGGCAAATGCCATAACTTACCAGAAATTTTGCAAGCTGGTTAAAACTGAAGTAAAAGCAATGACAAAAACATTCAAAACTCTCACATTTAAACATCCTTTATTATTTAAATTGGTAAAACAGCTATTAATCGTATTGGCTGTGATTGCCGTTTATGCTTGGGCATTACAAGGTTTACAAGTTGATTTAAAACTTCTTAAAGATAGCTGGCCTTATATAGTAGATTTTATCACCCGTTTATGGCCTCCCGATCTATCCATATTAGACATTGCCATTGTCCGCTTAATTGAGACAATTCAAATGTCTATTTGGGGAACCACTATTGGCGCAATTCTTTC
This sequence comes from [Phormidium] sp. LEGE 05292, assembly GCF_015207735.1. Taxonomy (GTDB): domain Bacteria; phylum Cyanobacteriota; class Cyanobacteriia; order Cyanobacteriales; family Aerosakkonemataceae; genus Floridanema. The sequence goes on along the minus strand of NZ_JADEWG010000116.1, from coordinate 17,070 downwards.
TTTACCTTTAGCTGTTGTTTCGGCTCGGAATTTAGCACCTCGCTGGTTACAATTCTGCGCTAATTTCTTACAAAATGTAGTGCGTTCTATTCCCTCAATTGTTTTAGGATTATTGTTTGTTGCTGCAACTGGACTTGGCGCACCTGCGGGAACTTTAGCTCTCGGTATTTACACAATTGGATATCTTGCAAAATTTTATCAAGAAGCGATCGAATCAGTCGATCCTCGTTCTATTGAATCATTGCAGGTTTGTGGCGCTTCGTGGTTACAAATAGCACAATATGGCATCCTGCCTCAAGTGTTGCCTTTGGGTTTAGGCTACACTCTGTATATGTTTGAGTACAATATTCGTGCCGCTTCTGTACTGGGAGTAGTGGGAGCCGGGGGTATTGGTTTTGAACTGGTTAACTACATTAAAGGTTTTGAGTACAATAAAGCTACAACAATGATGTTGGTATTATTGGTTGTGGTGACAGCGATCGATGCTCTTAGTAGTAAATTACGCCAACGTTTGGAAGCCAGCTATCGTTTTACTCACAAGAACAAATAACCTAATTTTTATTCTAAGTAAATAATAAAATTATGTATAGCTTATTACTGAGAATTAAATAGAATTTCCCAACCAAAGTTACTGATAATTATCAGAAATTTAGGCGATCGAAAATGCCCTTACAAGGTTATAATACTAATTCCATATAAAATCAATTTTTTCAAAAAGCCAGGTAAGTAAAATTACCAACAACATTATATGGACTAATCAAAATTTATACACTAGTCCAGTACGGCATAAACCACCATACAGTTAAAAACAAGTGAAAAAGCTTTGTATAAGCCTTCGTTCCTTGGAGGCTGAGGCTTTCAGCCTTATTGTCCGAAGTTCTTCGTTGAAGATAATTCTTATAATAGGTGATTAATCAGGGCGCAAGTTGTATTTTAATCTGTTTTTACAATGACTATATATGAATTAGTACAATTGTTGAATGCTACTCAGAAAAAACCCTTGACATCGCTGCAAGAATGGGTATTGCATCAAGCTTGGGAGGGAAAAACATACTCGCGGATGGCAGCAGAAGGTAATTATGTCGATGAATATCTGCGAAAAACTGCTTCTGAGTTATGGGCATTGCTCAGTGAATTTTTGGGAGAGACAATTACAAAATATAACTTTCGTGCTACTTTGGAGCCCCGCCAACTTACCAAAACTCAGCAGCAGTTAATTAGAGATTTTAGTAATGCTAACAATTCTTCTAATTCTTTAACAATAGAATTTCCTGGTGCGCCTTTGGCAATAAATTCTAAATTTTACATTCCCCGACCACCAATAGAAGAACTTATTTATGAAGAGATTACTAAACCAGGAAGTTTAGTACGAATTAAAGCTCCCCGAAAAATGGGAAAAAGTTCCTTAGTGTTGCGTGTTGTTGCTCATGCAGATAGCTTAAATTATCGCACTGTCAGTATAGATTTTCGTCAAGCTGACACAGCATTTTTAAGCACAATTGATAAATTTTTGCGTTGGTTTAGTGCTAATGTCAGCCGAGAGTTAGAGTTAGAATCAAGATTAGATAATTACTGGGATGAGGAAATTGGCAGTAAGGTAAGTTGCACTGTTTATTGGCAATCTTATTTATTGGAGCAAATTCAAACTCCCTTAGTTTTAGTTTTAAATGAAGTGAACCGAATTTTTGAGTATCCAGAAATTGCTCAAGAATTTCTGCCTTTACTACGTTATTGGCACGAACAAGCTAAGTATATTCAAGTTTGGCAAAAGCTGCGTTTCGTAGTAGTCTATTCCACAGAAATTTATGTGCCAATTAAGCTGAATCAATCACCATTTAACATTGGCTTACCTCTAAAATTACCACCTTTAACTACTGAGCAAGTTCAGGAATTAGCACAACGCTATAACTTAGATTGGACCGATCGCTCGCAAACTAAAAGATTAATGACTTTGTTAGGAGGGCATCCTTATTTAGTGCAATTAGCTTTCTATCACTTATATCGCCAAGATGTGGCATTAAAAGAATTATTGCAACAGGCGGGGACTGAATCTGGTATTTATGAAGAGTATCTGCGCTATAGTTTAGCGACAGTGCAAGCAGAACCAGGATTAGAAGTAGCTTTGCAACAGGTAATGAGAAGTGAGGAACCTGTTGCGTTAGATTCTAAACTAGCTTATAAATTAGAGAGTATAGGGTTGGTGAATATCGATGGCGATCGCGTAATTCCTAGTTGTGAATTGTATCGCCTCTATTTTGCGAGAAAAGTATTACCTAGCCAAGAAGTAATTGTCCCTAATGGTTCTTTCAATGACAATTTTATCCAGTTAGAAAGAGAAAATTTAGAATTACGTCGTCTCCGAGACATAGATGATTTTACGCAACTTGCTAATCGTCGTTACTTTGAACAATATCTAGAAGAACAATGGCAAAAGTTAACTAAAGAAGCATCACCTTTGTCTATAATCTTATGCGATATTGACTTTTTCAAAATTTATAATAAAACTCAAGGTTCGGAAGCTGGGGATAATGGTTTACGGCAAATAGCAGAGGTAATGCGTCAATTAGTCAGAAAATCTCACGATCTTGTCGCCCGTTATCAAGAAGATGAATTTGGCATCATTCTGCCCAATGCTAATGCCAACATTGCTTGTGAAGTTGCCGAAAGAATTAGGGAAAAAGTAAAAAGTTTAGCTATTAGTCACGATTCTAAAATTGGCGGTCTTCCGGCTCCTGTGTTAACTGTAAGTTTAGGCGTAACCAGCACTATTCCGCAGCGCCATCTTAATTCAGATGGCTTATTTCGTAAAGCCAAGGAAGCTCTTGCCCAAGCTAAAACTTTAGGGCGAAATCAAGTTAATTTTCAGCAATTTTAATCTGGTAAACCTTGAGGTTGTAACAGTTCTTTATGGAAACCTTGACGAACTGGGAAATTTAAATACCGCGCTTGTAAAACTTGCCATTCTTGCCATGCTTGGTAGCGAGTTTCTGCTAGTTCTTTACTCAGGGTTTCAGGTAATTTGGCTTTTTCTGTTTGCAAAGCTTCTGTGAGAAATTCTCCTAAAACCATACTGTCTTGAATATTTCCTAAAATTTCTTGAACTTTCTTGACATCTTGGCAGTAAGCTGCATAAGTTTCGCCATAAAAATCGGTAAATAATTCCAATTGGTAGCGCACTCGTTTTGCTTGTTTGCGTAAGTCATGCAGCATTTCTCCTTGTTGGTGTAATTGTTCTTCTACCTCTTGATGATTCAAATTTGCTTTTGGGCGAATTTTGGTTTCATTGGTTTCAACTCCCACTAACCAACCTGGATGCAATAAAAACTCGCCGATTTCTGGTAACAATAAATCTGGTAACACTTCTAGAATTGGTAATTGAGCTGTTACTTGATATTTTGGTTCTTTAAACCAATCCTGAAAAGCTTGCTTTAGTTTCTGATAACTTGACTTTACTTCTAAAGTCTTTTTGACCAGTTTAAAAGTTTCGCTGCGTTTGGTTTCCAGATAATCTAAGGCAGTGTTAATCACTTTTTGCTCTGACTTAGGTAAAGCAGCTTTGTACTTATTTTCTAATGCTTCTTTGAGTACATCTAAATCTCGCAATTCACCTAAAATGCGAGCTATTTTACCAATTTGTCTTTCTTGGGCTGCTGGTGGTAAATCTAAGGCTGGTGCAAAACCTGTGACTGCGGTTCTGAGGCGACGCATTCCGACACGCATTTGATGTAAGGCTTCTGGGTCTTGATCTTTGAGGACTTCTGCTTCGTGCTTAATTGTTTTGTTGAAGTGTTTTTCAACGGCAATATAAGCCCAGTCGCCCAAAGTATTAGGTTTTTTTGGGTTATTTGATGTCATCATTGTTTCGCATGGAATTAGATGCAACATTGAGTTTACTAATCTATTTTTGAAGATTCGATCGCAAAAAGGTTTACTCGATCGCGTAACTCAGCTAAATATGACGCTGCTTTTGGTAAGAAAAAATTTAATTTTTAGAGGAATATTGCCGAAGGAATTCCTATTGTATCGTATGGAGAGGAAATACACAAATCATAACGAGTAAAAGTTTCTCCCGTTTTCATATTTTTGAGTAATGGTTTACCAGTCCAAATTTGACAGCTACACAAAGGTTTTGGTTCTTGTAGCTTAAACCCTCCATCTATGGGTTGCAATGAGAAAAATTCCAAATGTAGATGTGCTGGTTCAATGGCAATATAGTGAGAAATTTCTTCTTGGGGAATGTTTGCGATCGGCTTATTATTTCTTTGCAAACTTGTTGGGAAGAAATCAATATCTATCACATCAGCAGTTAATCCTGACTGTGTAACAAACTGCAAAACTTCTTGCCAATCATAAAGCGGTTGATTTTGTCTATCAAAGTGAGAATTTATTCCTAAGCAATGTCCGCCCAATAACCAAACCAGTTGTTCTAAAATAGTTTCAATTCTTTGGCGATCGCTTCTGAGAACTTCCATATCTTCCGGTAGCAACATTCTCCCTGGAATACACCACCAGTATTCCCAGACTTTGGCATAATCTAAAGGCGAGATGCGTTTATGTAAACCGGAAATGCGATCGCGTTTCTGTATTTCCCAAACTTCTTCGTCAGAAGTTGCACCCTCAAAAGCAGCCAGAGACAAACTGTTATTTTCTGCTAAGGGATGAGGTTGAGCAAATAAAAGTTCATCAGAGATAAAAGTATCCAATTTCAGCATAAAGAATTGTCACCTATTGATAGCTGCTTTTACCCTATACCATTAAGTTTAAACCAGATGCAATTATCGCAATTGTTTTAATACTAAATTGCATAGGTTTATGTGTTTGGGGACTGGGGGGCAGAAGGGAGGAGAATTCAAAAACTCTCTCCAGGGCGGGTTTTGTTGTTAATTCTTCTACTGCGATTACAGTATTGTCTACTAAACCCGCCCCTACAAACTTAAAACTTTCTTCCCTTCTGCCTTCTGCCTTCTGCCTTTCTTTTCCAATTGTCATCGAAACTTATAAAACTAGAATGAAATCCCACAGCTAAAAGGAGGGAATGCCTTTAAAATGAGTGGGATTTGTATAGTTGTAACATAAAGCAAAGAGTATGCCTCGTCGCAATGACATTAAGAAAATCTTGTTGTTGGGTTCCGGCCCAATTGTAATTGGTCAAGGCTGTGAATTTGACTATTCTGGCACTCAGGCTTGTAAGGCGTTACGGAGTGAAGGCTATGAGGTGGTGTTGATCAACTCCAACCCAGCCACCATTATGACCGATCCAGAGACAGCAGACCGCACATACATTGAACCTTTAACGCCTGAAATAGTTGAAAAGGTGATAGCGAAGGAAAGACCTGATGCTTTATTGCCAACGATGGGCGGACAAACGGCATTAAACTTAGCTGTAGCTTTATCAAAAAATGGGGCTTTAGAACGCTATGGTGTGGAATTAATTGGGGCGAAATTGGAAGCGATCGAAAAAGCCGAAGACCGCTTATTATTCAAAGAAGCAATGCAGAAGATCGGGGTAGATGTTTGTCCTTCTGGGATTGCTTGCGATCTTAACGAAGCCAGAGCGATCGCGCATCAAATTGGATCGTATCCTTTAATTATTCGTCCCGCATTTACATTAGGTGGAACTGGTGGTGGTATTGCCTACAACCAAGAAGAATTTGAAGAAATTTCCCAATCAGGTATTGATGCTAGTCCAGTTTCGCAAATTTTGGTTGAAAAATCACTTTTGGGCTGGAAAGAATACGAATTAGAAGTAATGCGAGACTTGGCAGATAACGTAGTAATTATCTGTTCCATTGAAAACCTCGATCCAATGGGCATACATACGGGTGATTCGATCACCGTTGCCCCAGCCCAAACCTTAACTGATAAAGAATATCAACGCTTGCGGGATGCCTCAATCAAAATCATTCGAGAAATTGGCGTTGAGACTGGAGGTTCTAACATTCAGTTTGCCGTAAATCCAGTAAATGGAGAAATAGTTGTTATTGAAATGAACCCCCGTGTTTCTCGTTCTTCCGCCTTAGCTTCTAAAGCAACTGGTTTCCCCATTGCTAAATTTGCAGCTAAGTTGGCAGTAGGATACACACTGGATGAGATTAATAATGATATCACCAAGAAAACGCCTGCATCCTTTGAGCCAACCATTGACTATGTAGTTACAAAAATCCCCCGATTTACCTTTGAAAAATTCCCCGGAACTCAACCAGTATTAACAACTCAAATGAAATCTGTAGGGGAAACAATGGCAATTGGACGGACATTTTTAGAATCCTTCCAAAAAGCATTGCGCGGTTTAGAAACTGGGCGGGCTGGTTGGGGTTGCGACAAACAAGAAAAACTACCATCTTTAGAACATATTCGCGCTCAATTACGCACCCCGAACCCAGAAAGAATTTTCACGGTTCGTCATGCAATGCAGTTAGGAATGTCAGTAGAAGACATTTACGAACTGACAGGAATCGATCCTTGGTTTTTGGATAAAATGCAGGAATTACTCGAAACCGAAAAATTCTTGAAACGCACACCTTTGCAACAGATTGGTAAAGAGGAAATGTATGCGATTAAACAGCAAGGATTTAGCGATCGCCAAATTGCCTTTGCTACCAAAACCAGCGAAGACGAAGTTCGTCATTACCGCAAGGATATAGGGGTAATTCCGGTATATAAAACCGTTGATACTTGTGCCGCAGAATTTGAAGCTTTTACACCTTATCATTATTCAGCCTATGAATTAGGTTGTGTCAGTACCACAGAAGAGGAAAATAGTGCTACTTTATTGCCGCCAGAATCCGAGGTAATGGATTCAAACAGGCAGAAGGTAATGATTTTGGGCGGGGGGCCTAACCGAATTGGGCAGGGGATTGAGTTTGACTATTGTTGTTGTCATGCCAGCTATGCTTTGCGCGATGCTGGATTTGAAACCATCATGGTTAACTCTAACCCAGAAACAGTTTCAACTGACTATGATACGAGCGATCGCTTGTATTTTGAACCATTAACAAAAGAAGATGTTCTTAACATCATCGAAACCGAAAAACCAGTCGGAATTATTATTCAATTTGGCGGACAAACTCCGTTAAAATTAGCAGTGCCTCTGCAAGAATACTTGACCAAACACAACGTCACCGAAACAAAAATTTGGGGAACATCACCGGATTCGATCGACATTGCCGAAGACAGAGAACGGTTTGATGAAATTGTAGTGAAACTGCAATTATTAACTGCACCAAATGGGATTGCCCGTTCCGAATCAGAAGCAATTACAATTGCCGGAAAAATCGGTTATCCAGTAGTAGTACGTCCGAGTTATGTATTAGGTGGACGGGCGATGGAAATCGTTTATTCTGATGCTGACTTACAGCGTTATATGACATTGGCGGTACAAGTTGAACCCGACAAACCAGTGTTAATTGACAAGTTCTTAGAAAACGCTGTAGAAGTAGACGTAGATGCGATCGCTGATGCTAATGGTAATGTAATCATTGGCGGAATTATGGAACACATTGAACAAGCGGGAATTCACTCTGGCGACTCTGCTTGTACGTTACCAACCACATCTTTAGCACCAGCAGTTTTGCAAGTAATCCGCGATCAAACTATCAGATTAGCCAAAGCTTTGAATGTAATTGGGTTAATGAACGTACAATATGCGATCGCAGACGCATACAGCTACACTCCCAAAGTTTACATCCTAGAAGCCAACCCCAGAGCATCAAGAACCGTCCCCTTTGTTTCCAAAGCAATTGGCAAACCTTTAGCGAAACTTGCTTCTTTAATTATGTCAGGAAAAACCCTGGCAGAATTAGGATTGACTCACGAAATTATTCCCAATCATATTGCAGTCAAAGAAGCCGTGTTACCATTTAATAAATTTCCAGGTACAGACACATTACTAGGCCCGGAAATGCGATCGACTGGTGAAGTAATGGGCATAGATACTGACTTTGGAAAAGCCTTTGCCAAAGCAGAATCAGGTGCCGGAGAAAAGCTACCATTATCAGGAACAGTCTTTGTTACAATGAGCGATCGTGACAAACAAGCAGTAGTTCCAGTAGTGAAACAATTCATGGAATTAGGTTTTCATATTGTCGCCACTGATGGTACTCGTCGAGTCTTGAAAGACAGCGGTTTACAAGGTGTGGAATTAGTGCTAAAAGTGCATGAAGGTCGTCCCCACATTGTAGACGCAATTAAAAACGAGAAAATCCAGTTAATTATTAACACCCCATCTGGAGAAGAAGCGCAAACAGATGCCCGTTTATTGCGACGGACTGCGTTATCTTATAAAGTACCTGTAATCACAACAATTGCGGGTGCAAAAGCGATCGCAGCAGCAATTTCTCGGCTACAATCTGCACCATTAGATGTGAAAGCAATTCAGGAATATTTGGTGTAGGTTGGTAATTGGTAGTAGGTAATAGGTAAGGGGAATTTCTCTTACCTATTAGCTCTTAACGAGTATCATTAACATTAAGAGGATAATTTAAAAGTCGCCTCTGCGACTAAAGTCGCGGGCTATAAAAACAAAACCTGCCTACGCAGGTTAGGAGTACGTGCAGGCGAACTTTGTGAGTATGGGGGGCAAAAATTAGCAGATTCGATCGCTTTTGCTCGGACTCAAATCATGCAATTAGTAGGAGGATAAGCCGATGTCACAAGATTATTTTGCATTGAAGTTATTCTCAGCATTAGGTTGCGGATTAATCGCCGGAGTTTTCTTTGCTTTTTCAACTTTTGTCATGAATGCCTTGAGCCGACTACAGCCGAAAGAAGGCATTGCTGCCATGCAATCTATTAATATTACAGCAATTAATCCATTGTTCATGATTGCGCTGTTTGGAACTGCGGCAACTTGCCTGTTTTTGACTGTTTTATCACTGTTAAAATGGCATCAAAGTAGTGCTGTTTACTTACTCGTTGGTAGTTTGCTTTATTTAATTGGTACGGTTTTAGTAACGATCGCCTTTAATGTACCACTAAACGATGCTCTGGCAAAGGTTAAACCAGAAAGTATTGAAGGTGCAAATTTGTGGGCTAGATACCTCAAAGATTGGACATTTTGGAATCATGTTCGGACGCTGGCGGCACTTGTAGCAGCAGTATTGCTGACTTTTGCTTTGTGCGATCGATCTTTAAAACTGTAAGCTTAAAGTAACCCTAATGCTTTAAGACTACGACGAGTAATTTCTAATCTTTTAGGAGCATCATTAGCATTGGACATGGCAATATTTGTAGCAAAGAAATAAACATTATTATTTTGTTGCAAATAACCGACAAACCAGCCAATATTCGGCTGAACACTATTAGCCCAACCTGTTTTTCCCCTTAAAGTATAAGTTGGTGTGCGCTCGACAATCATGATATCTTTAACTAAGTCGAGAGTGCGTTCTGAAAAGGGAAGATTGTTACCTTCCAGTTTTCGCAAAAATTCGATTTCTTGTTTCGGGGTAATTTGTAAAGGGCCTTCTAACCAAAAGCGATCGATCTTTTCCTCTGTCCCAATTTGGCGATTACCATATCCTACGCGATCGATAAATTGTCGCATTCGCTGATGACCAATTTTCCGAGCTAAAACTTGGTAAAACCAAACAGTTGAATCTTTAAAAGCTTGACGCAAATTCGTATCTCTATTCCAAGCTGGTATATCACGTTTAATTCCATCCCAAGTTAAAACTGCAACATCATCTTGAATTACACCAGTTTCTAATGACACCAGCGCATTGAAGATTTTAAATGTGGAAGCGGGAAAAAAAGCTGTTGTATTCCGAGATGGATTGTGTTCGTAAAAGCGGGCGTTATTTTTGTCATAAATTACAATTGAACCATCAACACCTAAATCTCGAAATGATTGTCCCAAATCAATCTGTTGAGCTATTTTTTGCTCTGATAAGGCTGAATGTATCGGCATTATGTATCCGCTGACAATTAATAGAACAAAGCAAACTAAAATCGCCATTAAGCTTGTCAGAAAACTTTTCGATAGTTGTTGCCGAAACTTACGAATGATTAACTGCATAAATCATCTCCTCATCAGATTATGCTCTAGAACTTGTGGTAATAGCTATAGCTAGTGCAAGAAGGCAGAAGGCAGAAGGCAGAAGGGAAGAAAGTTTTTATATTCAGCTTTTAAGAAGTTTTCAACTGCTCAATCATTTCTGCCGTGCTGCACTAGAGAATTAGGAATTTGATCATGACAAATGAAATCCTGATTAAGTCGCGCCATACTGAGATCAAACATTAATTTAATAAACCGATGCTAACTCAACAAATAGCGGGAATAATGCTCGCATTCACCCAACAAATACCTACCAGCTTAGTGAGTGAAATGACTTTTCCTCTCTGGGGTTTAGTTATTTTCATTTTGTGGACTATCGTAGTTGTTATTCTTTTACTCACAGTGAGAATTCGTCATCTAGCTGCGGGTGGAGCTGTTAAAGATTTCGCTACCCCGAACGACGAAAGCTTGCTTTGGCGATTATATCGAGTTCACGCCAACTTAATAGAAAACCTGCCTATGTATTTGGGAGTTGTCTTCCTTCTAACAGTTCGGGGTGTTTCTGGAACAGTGGTAGATGTGCTAGTTGTGGTGTACATCGCATTTCGGATTGTACACTCATTAATTCACATTGCTGGGATCGATCCAAAGTTTCGGGTTTTAAGTTTAGGGATTCAATTAACTTGCTTAGTCGCTTTAACTAGCTTGGCAATTTTCTAATTGAAGAAACTTAAGGAAGGGCGGATATCCTAAAAACTTCACCCTTCCACTACTTCACAAATGACAAATTTTAAATCATGGCAATACACTCAATTTCTACTAATACATCTTTGGGTAGACGGGAGACTTCTACACAAGCGCGTGCGGGGGCAGTTGCTTCATCAAAGTATTTAGAATAGACTGCATTCATGGCTGTAAAATCATTCATGTTTGCCAAGAAGACAGAAGTTTTTACTACGTTTGACCATTTAGCACCTGCCGCAGTTAAGATGGCTTCAATGTTAGCCATAACTCGTTCAGTTTGTTTAGTGACATCATCTTTGTAGACAACATCGCCTAATCTGGGATCGATCGCAATTTGTCCAGCAACAAACAACATTTGTCCACTAGCAAGAATTGCTTGATTATAAGGGCCAACAGGCGAGGGAGCCGATTCTGTAAAGATAATTTTGCGATCCATTGATATTACTCTTTCTAATCCTTTCTGAATGTAAACTTCTCCATCTGGCATTATCGCACCAGTTAAGTCTGCATCGTCAAACAATGTTTCATAAGTTTTTGCATCAGTTAAGTCAGCTTTCTTCAAGTTGGCTGCTGTTAAATTTGCTTTCATTAAATCAGCTTTTTGCAAAACTGTTTTCTCTAAATTGGCACCTTGTAAACAAGCTCCTCTAAGATTTGTATTCTCAAACCTAGCATTACTCATATCTGCATTAGTTAAATTTAAACCAGAAAGATCCAATCCATTCAATTTTACTGATTGCAGTTTAGCAGATTGTAAATTAGCATCTTTGAAATTAGCTCCCGCAAGCTCTGCTTTACTCAAGTCTGCTCGAATCAAATTGGCTTGAATCATATCTACAGAATTTAGGTTTGCACTATTTAAATTTGCTTCTAATAAATGAGCTTTACTAAAATTTGCACTAGAGAGTTTTGCATTACTAAAATTAGCCCTCTCGAAGTTGGTAATACTCAAATCTGCACCAGATAGTGTTGCTTCACTTAAATTAGCGTAATAGAGGTTTGCTCCCATTAAGTTCACTCGATTTACGGGTCCACCATAATACAAAGCAACAGCACTACCCTCTAATAAAGATAAATTTGTTTCTACTAAGGATGCTCTACTGAGATCTATTCCTTGTATTTTTGCACCTGTTAGATTTGCCTTACTCAAATCTACTCCTCGTAAATTTGCACCAGACAAGTCAGAATAAGATAAATCTATTTCTCTTAGCTCTGCACCTCTGAGGTCTACGTTTTTGAGGTCTACTTTTTGAAATTCTCGTTCACCTTTGGCGTATCTTTCTAAAAGTTCATCTGCATCCATTTTTAAAAGTTCTTTTGCATCCATAATTCAAAAATCGATCGCACCCTAAAAAATAACACTTGCGATCGCTCCATCAACAAGTATTCCCAAATTCCTTCTTCTACTCTCTTCTTTTCTCTTCTCTTCGCGCTCTTTGCGTCCTTTGCGGTTAAAAAAAATTCTCTTCGTGTCCTTCGTGTCTTCGTGGTTAAAAAAACTCTCCGCCTCCTCTGCGTCTGGAGCGGTTTAAAATAAACGAGGACGCAAACCATAAAACCGATAATGCCAATAATCCCTTAAAATGCGATCGTGATCGAAACAGAGATTTTCCGGCAACTGCCAAAACTCAAAAATCCCCAAATTCTTCGCATCATCAGCAGCTTTTGGTTCCCCCTTACCCGTCGCAATAAACACCACACTTAAAGTATGCTGACGCGGGTCACGATTCGGGTCAGAATAGACATGAAACTGTTCCACCAACTCCACTTTTAGGCTTGTTTCTTCCTCAGCTTCCCTAACAGCAGCAGATTCCACAGACTCGCCATAATCCACAAAACCGCCAGGAATAGCCCAACCGAAAGGAGGATTTTTGCGCTCAATTAAGATGATCGGACGTTGAGAGCGATCGATCAACTCAATAATGATATCAACAGTAGGAGTAGGATTGCGGTAAGTCATGGGAATTTTAGATTTCAGACTTTTGATTTTAGATTGATCCGACAGATAAATCTAGGGGCTTCAAATCAGATCTCCCGTACATAATTGATTAATCACAAGCAAAAATCCCAGTCTTGTAGGATAGGCATCTTGCCTGTCATCCCTAATCCCCAACACCCATCATTGTGCCAAACGTCAGAGAAAAAACCTTTCGAGAGTCAGGTTTAAACACAACTCTACCGTGATAATCTCACAGATATCCGTTGCTCGACCTTTTTCAGGTAAATTATGCCGTTTCCCAGATCAAGTGGCGTTTTATTGCACCCCACATCACTCCCCAGCCGTTTTGGTGTGGGAGACTTAGGCTCAGAAGCCTATCGTTTTGTAGAATTTTTAGCCCAAAGCAAACAAAAACTGTGGCAAGTTTTGCCATTAGGCCCCACAGGATATGGTAACTCTCCTTATATGTGTTTTTCAGCGATGGCTGGGAATCCGTTATTGATTAGCCCGGAAAGGTTGAGAGATGAAGGTTTATTGAGTGAAGAAGACTTTGTTGACTTACCACAATTTCCCGCAGACAAAGTAGACTTTGAATCAGTAATCCAAATCAAAACACCCCTGCTGAAAAAAGCCTGCGAAAACTTTAAAAAAGAGACTTCGCCAAAGTTTCAACAGCGATTTAAATCATTCTGTACCAGTAAAGCTTATTGGTTAGATGACTATGCCTTTTTTATGGCGTTGCGAGACGCACACGAAGGAGAAAGTTGGCATAAATGGGAACCAGAATTAGCCGAACGCGATCCTGCTACATTAGTAAAGTTTGAACAAGAATTAGCAGAAGAAATAATTTACCACAAATTCTTACAATTTGAGTTTTTCCGGCAATGGTCTGATATCAGGCGTTTTGCGAACGATCGCAACATTCAAATCATCGGCGATATCCCCATTTATGTTGCCCATAATAGCGCCGATGTTTGGGCACATCCCGAATATTTTTGCTTAGACGAAGAAACCAAAGAACCAGCATTAATGGCAGGAGTACCACCAGATTACTTCAGCGAAACCGGACAATTGTGGGGAAATCCGATTTACGATTGGGAAAACCTACAAAAAGACAATTTTAAATGGTGGGTAGAGCGTTTCCAATCTTTATTAGATTACGTTGATATTGTTCGCGTTGACCACTTCCGAGGTTTTGAAGCATACTGGGCAGTGGAAAGAGGCGAAGAAACTGCCATCAATGGCGAATGGATCAAAGCACCAGGAGACGCATTATTTCAAGTAATACGGGATAAATTTGGCAAATTACCAGTTTTAGCCGAAGATTTAGGCGTAATCACTCCCGAAGTGGAAAAATTGCGCGATGATTTTGAATTTCCGGGCATGAAGATTTTACACTTTGCCTTTGGTTCTGGTGCTGGTAATCCTTACTTACCCTTCAACTACGAACGCAACAGCCTAGTTTACACAGGCACCCACGACAATAATACAACGGTCGGTTGGTATAACAACTTACCCGAACATGAAAAGCAAGGTGTACTCGCCTACTTAGGTTGCGTTTCTGACGATGGTATTCACTGGGATTTAATTCGATTAGCCCATAGTTCGATCGCAAATCAAGCAATTATTCCCTTACAAGACATTCTAGGTCTGGGGAGTGAAGCGAGGATGAATGTTCCTAGTGAAGGGGTGGGTAACTGGGAGTGGCGTTATCTACCAGGTGCTTTAACTTACAGAGAAATTGAACTCTTCAGAAAGTTGACGGAAACTTTTGGTCGTGCTTGATGAGATGTAGGGGAATAAAAGGGAATAAATAGGAGAAGGTTGAAGAGTTAAATTCGACTTCTCCTCCCCTAGCCCCTATTAATCAGCTTTGAAAATCACTTGTTTGATTTTTCCTGGGCTTCCCAATTGTTTGGCTTCTTCGTTGTTATAAGCAACCATGACTCCCCCAGCATTACCAGCACGTACAACTATCTCTTGTTTTGCTGTCCAAGTGCGCTGAGTTCCTTGAGAAAGCGTGCCTTCAAAGTCTTTTTTGCCATCAACGACTACCCTTACCCAGGAGTCAGAGGTTACATTCAGACCAACTTTTACAGGTTCAGAACTGTTGTTGGCATCGTTCATGCTGACAAGCGCCACTTTGTCTTTTGTTTGATCTGGGCTAGAATTGGCAGGCTTTTTACTAGTACTAGGTGGTTTTTCGGCAGTGGGAAGTACTGCTTGTTGAGCAGATCGATCGACCATTTGTGACAACCCAGTCACCGCCAAGATAATCAATACTATGTATAAAAGATAAAGGTGTATTGGCTTTAATTGAGCGGCTGGTAACTCTCCCCAAAATTGCCTTTTGGCGGTTAAAACTTGCGCTGTGGGGAAGACGCTGGCAAACTCAGAGCCATTCAAACCAAGGGCTTCAGCGTAACGTTTAATAAAACCCTTGGTATAGACTGGTTCTGGTAAAGGTTCCAGTCTACCTTCTTCTATAGCATTGAGCATTCGAGCCGGAACTTTAGTGATAGATGCTACGTCATCTAAGGAAAGGGCTTGTTGTTCCCGCAGGTGACGTAGATACTCACCCATTTCCGCTAGCTTTTTGGCTCGTTGTTCTTCTAAATAAGAACCTAAATCGTCTCTTTTATTGGTCTTCATCAACTGCATCCTTGACATTTACTAGCTCATCTACTCGCTAAGGTGGTTGGGTAAATATTTTTAACTTTTTTGTGCAAAGTTGTCATCAATGAAAACTCTACACTGATAACAGAAAAATCTACCCTGGATTTACCGACTTTGTAAAAAATTTATTTCCACATCTGTCAAATTTCGGTATTCTCCCGGTAAAAGTATCTGCTTAGGTAACTGTAATTGAATTGGGCCAATTGCAGTGCGGTGCAGCTGAATTACAGGATATCCCAATTGTTCAGCTACTCGCCGGATTTGACGATTTCTCCCTTCTTTTAAAATCACTTCTATGAGAGTACTAGCGCCCTTAGACCCTGTTTTTAAAACCCTGATTTGACAGGGTAAGGTTTTTTTGCCCTCTAGGATAACTCCTTCACGCCACATTTGCAGAATATTTTCTGGAGGTTGACCTTTTACCCAAACTTGGTAAGTTTTCGGCATACAATGACGGGGATGTGTGAGGTGGAACGCCAGCTCGCCATCATTAGTTAATAGTAAGGCTCCTGTAGAATCAGCATCTAAGCGTCCCACTGGATAAATTCCCTGTCCTTGTTGCAGTGAGGTGGGTAACAGATGGAGAACAGTGCGTCTTCCTTGGGGGTCGCTACAGGTGGAAACTGTTCCCCCTGGTTTATTGAGTAATAAGTAAATTTGTTGGGGACGATTAGCCGATTTAATCAATTTACCGTCTACGGTGATGCGATCGCTCAATGGGTCAGCTTTTTGCCCCAAATGAGCAATTTCGCCGTTGATACGCACCCGACCTGCTTGGATCATTTCTTCTGCGTGACGACGGGAGGCGATACCCCACTGAGAAAGTAACTTTTGCAGCCTGTCCATACCTAAATTTGACTGCTGGGCTAACTGGTTTTTTCCAGAATCAGTAAACTATTTACAAATATTACATTAATAAATGTATCGTCATAGGTGGTGTGTAATGTTCGATCTCCCAGCAAATGAGGTTCAAGGCACAGAAAGTACGGAAAGCTTACCCCAGCAACGCAGTCGAATTATTGGTAAGGTGTTGTCACCTGCGGTAAAATTGTGGCTGCGATCGCAAGTGGAGCAAGTAGCAGACCTCCAACTTCACATTGCGGGGGGCGATCGACAAATCCTATCAGGTTACATTCCTAAAGTAACACTTTTTACGAGTCGTGCTGTATACCAAGGTCTACACCTGCAACAAATTGGGTTAATTGCCGAAAATATTCGCGTTAACTTAGGTCAAGTAATCAAAGGTAAACCCTTACGTTTGTTAGAACCCATCCGCGCCCAAGGTGAGTTATTCTTATCTGAAGATGACTTGAATGCTTCTTTAAACAGCGAACTACTCATCAGCGGTTTAAATGAATTTTTCCAATTGTTGCTCAAAGCAGCAGGGACAAATTCCCCAGCTTTCCGAAATCACCAGATTCATTGGCAAAAAATTACGGTTGATGGCAATCAGATTCATCTCCAAGGCAGTTTGCTGGATACTAAAAACCCAATCATAATTACTACTGGCGTAAGAATCACAGACGGCAATCAATTACATTTAGATAATCCCCAATTTCAAGGAAACTTAGGCTTAAACTCTCCTAATTTAGACAGCTTAACCATCGACTTAGGCACAGATGTTGATATTCAGGAACTCACCTTAAGCAATGGTCAATTAATCTGTCGAGGTAGCATTTCGGTGACTAGTGACTAGGGACTGGGGACTGGGGGGAAGAGG
>NZ_JADEWG010000345.1 GCF_015207735.1 [Phormidium] sp. LEGE 05292 | reverse complement strand
CCATCTCCCCATCTCCCCATCTCCCCATCAGGGATAAATGAGAATCTTGTAAGTCTCTGGCGTTGGGGAAACGGCTTTGGCTACGGCTTGGGATAAGTCTTGGAGAGGATAGCGATCGCTCACCAACGCATCCACATCAATGCGACGATTAAATACAATGTCAGTAGCCAAAGATTGCAACCGAAAAGAAGAACTGTAGCTACCCATCAAATCAATTTCCCGACGATACAAAATATTTGGGTTAATGGGAATTTCCACTTCATCGGGAAACTCAGCAAAAAACAGAATCTTTCCACCTTTGCGAGTACAATCTAAGGCTTGGAAAAAAGCCTTATCGCTGGGAACGGCTAACAACGTAGTATTAACTCCCAAACCATTTGTTAAAGCTTGAATTTTCTTAGGTAAATCTGGATCGCGGGCATCAAAAGCGGCTTCTGCACCTACAGCTAAGGCTTTGTCAATGCGCGAGGGTAACAAGTCAGTGGCGATCGCTCTCCCCCCAAAATATTTTACCAACATAATAAACATTAAACCGATCGGCCCTGCACCAGTAATCAGCACCGTCTCACCCGGTTTAACTTCCGCCTTTTTCACCGCCTTCAAACAGCAGTTAGTCGGTTCCACAAAACTCGCTTGCTCAAAAGTTACATCATCGGGAATGGGAATTAACCCACCACTGCGAACAATATGTCCCGGAACCTTCACATATTCCGCAAAACCACCCCCACTAGGCGCAAATCCTGCCGTTGTGGTGATGTTTTTGTAAACCTCACACATGGAGAAGTTCTCATTCAAGCAATACTCGCAACGCATACAAGGAATATGGTGCATCACCACCACCCGTTGTCCCACTTGCCAGTCTGTTACCGCCTCTCCCACCGCAGAAATTACTCCCGCAGTCTCATGTCCAAAAATGCGCGGTGGTTGATAAAGCGGATAAAGAATTTTTTTAATATCCGACTGACACAAACCCACTACCCGCACCTGCACCAATACCTCATCCGCTGCTAATGTCGGTACTGGTACTTCTTCGTAGCTTAGTTGATTAACCCCTCTAAAGACCTGTGCTTTCATTAGTTATTTGTCCCTAGTCAGTTCCATTGTTATTTGTGCTTTGTTGTCGGTTATTTGTCAATCAGGGGACAGGGGGCACAGAGGCAGGGGGGACAAGGG
>NZ_JADEWG010000115.1 GCF_015207735.1 [Phormidium] sp. LEGE 05292 | reverse complement strand
TTCTGTTTCTTGACTTTCTTCTACTATAACTCCTGGTAGGTTTAGCAACTTAGTCAGTAATCTATTCTTCATCTCTTTGATGCTTAACACTTCCCTAATAATTTAGCACAGTAAGTACGGAAGAACCTCAATTCTTCAACTGCATCAGCAAAATCATCTACACTTTTTAATCCATTTGACAAACAGTAATTCAAAGCTTTTTCACAACGATTTCTCAGATAATTTAAAATCTTTGTACCTTCGGGTGTGTGGGGGGTAATGTAATTACCTTGGCTGCGGTTTCGATTTGATGCTGTCTTTGTCACCATAATAAAAAAATTGAAACAGATATTTCTATGAAATTTGAGATGTCGTTTAGAGACTTCCTCATATTAGGTAGTTTCTCACCAGAAAAATAACCCCCTCCAATTGGAGGGAGTTTAGTCTTGAAAGCTCTATATCGCTGTAGTTAAACTTGTGATTGTGCCATTTCCGGTGTTTTTGGTTTGTTAGGTTCGAGAGTAGGTTCAAAAACTTGTGCCAGTAATTTATCGCAGTTGCTTGGTGAAAGTTCCTTAATAATTCTGCCAGTTTTCAAATCAGCAGCAAAAACGGAACTATCATCTTTATCATTAACCCAGCATCTAAGATTGTTACGAACTTCCCTAATTTTCACGTTCCAATCACCCATGTCAAACTCAGTTTCTCCGGTTTGTTTGTAAAGGTCGTAAATCGCCTCTTTAAGTAATTGTGAAAAACCCGAAGAATCTAGTTGACCCTGTTCATTTTTTACGTCATTAGCAGCTATTTCATTTTTGATTTCTGGTTCAACTGTCTGAGTTAATTGTACAGATTTGGGGTCGATATTCAACAGCAAGCTACTGCCTTTTGAGGAAGGTTCAATAGTCGCCTCGAAGGTAGCACCAATTGGTAGTTTAGGCGAATTAGCAGAAAACATTGCTAATTGTTTCCCATCAAGAAGGACGATAGGACTACCGTTGTACCTTAAGTCAGAACTGTTAAAGGAACCGACTGAAAAAGTTAGTTTCCGGTTTTTCCATTCTCGATTGCTAAAATCGATATCTTTGCAATCATTGTGTTTCTGTCCAATCAATTCGGCGCGGTCAAATTGAAAGTTTTGTAGTTGCTGGCAGATTTCATCTGTAAACAAGTTGAGTACTAATGCTGCTTTAGGTGTTTGATGTTGAGACTCCAGCCAGGTATACTCGGTAGGTGCAACAATCCGCGAACTAATATCTTGAATTCGACCTAAACCATCACGATAAGTTAAGTCCAAGTTATCGATGTCATTTATGTTGTTACCGTACCGTTTTTCCAAAAGGTCAATTAGCTTATCACTAGGGTCGAGTAACGCAAAGTTGACCATCGGTAAACTGGGATGCAATGTGGCTTCGTATTGAATGTTTTTGCTATCTAGCCTCTCTTTCCACTGTTTAGCTAAATCTTGAACGATTGGTTTTCGTTGCTTGTCCGTGACAATTTTACCTTTATCATCTTTGACAAATTCCTCAAAGGGAACGCTAAGAATGTAGGTATCTTTAGGTAATGCTGAGTGCAATTGTTGGTAATCCGATTCTAGATGAAATTCAATCTCAAGTTGACGGGATAATTCCTTACAAGCTTTACGCGGAACATCTAAATTGGGATTGGTAGTTTCTAAGTACCACATCGCACTAGCTGCTAAAAAGCGTTCTTCAGGATTGGAAAAAGCTTCTGCCACATCGCTTCTCAAACTTTCGTACAATTTGCTAACCGCTTCTTTCAAGTTGGTAGGACTATCGGCGTGCAATTCATAGATTTCACCCATACTTTCTCGATAGCGTTCCTTCACTTCTTGCGCCCAATTTATGTAATGTTTCTCCCAAGTTTCTCGTTCGTCTAAATCTGATGGTGGACTAAAAAGGTAACGAAATTCATCACGATGGCGACTCTGAAGACGAGTCGGTTCCCAAGCTGGATTGACAGCAACTTTTGCGATCGTACTAATTGCTGTACCATCTTCTGTAGGTAGCGGTACGCTTTTGTATAGTCTGAGGTCGTCTTTGAAATCGAACAGGTAGCAAGGATGTTGTTGAGACCACTTGGAAGCTGTTTCTAGTAGAGTGGGGTGGTGGTCTTCTAGCCTAGTAGCACTTTTAGGGCTATCGACTTCGATTTGAAGTGCATCGAATAATCTACTTAGTAATTTCTGTTTCCGTTGATTGAATAAACCCTCTGGTTGTCCTGCTTCCGGTGCAGAAGATTGTACTCGTCCAATCAAAGTGGCTACCCAGCCGATTTTGTTTTTAGCGATCGCCACCGCAATCTGTCTGAGTTTGGTATACTTACGCTTACCATCTTCGTCTGTGGCTTGAGTGTAGTCAATTTTGGGGCGTTTTTCAATCGCTTCGTATTGATTTTCATCATTAGCATGAAGGGTTTCTTGGGCAATATGAGGTAATCTGGAAGCAGGTGTAACTACCAATTGGTCGCCATCAAAATCGCATTGGTGATGCTGCATGGCTTGGTCAGGACGAATGAAAACACAACCTTTGTATTGCATGAGTTCGGGTTTTTGTTTGTTGTTCACGGTGTAGCGGCGAATGTTGTCTTTACTAACAATGGGATAGCGAGTAACGATAACTTCCGTTCCATGTCGTAAATGAGGTGCAACAATCGTTCCAGGTAACAAATCTTCACCAGGTTGAGCCATTGCGGAACCATGATGAATGGCACCTTTGATAGCTAAATCTTTCCATTTTCTAGCAAGTTGTTCTTGCATGAAGTCAACAACTTTGGGAAAGTCCAGTAATTGACCTAATTTGTCATTTCTCAGAATAGAGATAAGCCGAGATTCGTGGCGTTTAGTTTGCTCGTCACTTAGTTCGTTCAATGAGGTTTCTGTGTCATCTGCGGTCTGTCGGAAAGCTGCTTTTTTGTCATGCTGTTCGACTAAGTATTTAGCAAGTTGTATGCGATTATTCTGTAAACTTGCTAATTTTTGAGCCTCAGCTTTAGTAGCAGGAACGATGTCAGCTTCAATGGCTGATTCTGAGTACCAAATTGAGAATTGCCAAGAATTTTCGTACTCGGTTGTTTTAGCATTACCACGATTTCCTAAAACAATTTGGGGAAATTCGTAATCACCGCAAGGAATTAAAGAAGCAAGTTGGTTTTTGGCAATTCCTTTGATAGAAGAGCGGTCTAGAATAATATCATAGCCGGAATTATCAGTTAATTGAGCGTCAGGTAGCAAGGTTCCTTTAGCTAAGAAACTAATCTCTGGAGTTGGACAATCTTCCTGCGACCACTCTTTCATCCATGCCATACGAAATTGAAAGGGTCGGTTATGAATTCCTCCAAGTTGTTGAGCTAAAGCGGGTGAAATTTTCCCATGACAGTCTCCAGTTTGCCATTTTTTAGCTAACGCTTTTTCGTTGGGATTATCGCTTTGAGAGTCAACAATTTTAACTTTCAATGTTTGCCCATCTGTGGAACTATCTAAAAGTTGCGCTCCTTGAGTACAACTGCTGACTAGTAGAGAGCCATAACGACAGGCGTGGTCGGGTTGAGTGGCAAAGATACTTAATAGTTTAGTTGAAAGTTGTTGGTCAGCGAAGTACACATTTTTACCAGAACTAAAAGAGCTTCTTCTAGGGATATCATCAGCAAAGTCAATGTTTTTCAGAGGGTCGTGACTGGTATCGTTTGGGTCAGGTTTAACAATTACTAACGATGTTAACTCGGATGGTTCAAAGAGCAGTTCGAGCAGGGAATTTCTCAATACTTCCGGTTCGGCTTGATAGCGACCTGGAGTTTTTCTATCGGTCAATGACATATCAAATACAGGGATTCTCAGACCTTCTCCCTTGGCTAATTCAGTGTAGCGATGAGGGGCAATGTTTTTCATAGTTTCAAATGACTGAATCACAACTAGGTTGAGCGTGGCAATTAAGTTTGAGCCAATAAAACCTGCTGATGAATGATTTTTATCCCCTCCAATTGGAGGGGATTTGTCTAAGAAATTCTGTGCTAATCTAAATCAAAGATTAGCATCAAGTTAGAAAGGGGGTAATGTGAAAGTAGCCCGTATGACTAGAGCAATGGAAAGACAAAATCAGTTGTTTTCCGAAGCTGTATTTTCTGAATATGAAACAGATGAAATTGGGAAACTAATTAAGGCTAAAGAGAGACAAAACCTGATGTCATTAAACCTGTTTAACGTTACTCAAGAACAAGTAGAAAATCCATTGTATTGGATTAATTTGTAGAGCCGCGTTTTTGGCGTTTTGATTTGCTTGGTTCTACTTGGTTAGCCTGATATTGGGGTAAACTACTGGGAAGAAAGCTGTAAATAACTTTACGTTTGCGGTAAATTCTTGTACCATCAACAGGTATTCCTTGTTTCCAAGCATTAGCAATTGCCT
The DNA here is from genome assembly GCF_015207735.1 of [Phormidium] sp. LEGE 05292. Taxonomy (GTDB): domain Bacteria; phylum Cyanobacteriota; class Cyanobacteriia; order Cyanobacteriales; family Aerosakkonemataceae; genus Floridanema. The sequence goes on along the minus strand of NZ_JADEWG010000115.1, from coordinate 16,225 downwards.
TTTTGTCAGGAGAGATTATGGTTTTAGTTTCGACACGGCAATAGGATTCAGGGAGTTGAGAAGGGTCAACCAAAACTTCACAAGTCGGGGGATTTTCTGTGACAGTAATCCGACGCTGTTTGCCAATCATTTCTGAAGTTAATAAACCTTTTTGATTGAAGTAAATAATAGTGTGGTCTAATCGTTGTCTCCATCCTTCAAGTTTATTAATAGCGGCTTGATGCAGGTCTATTAAAAACTGCATTCTCGCTTTGATAGCAGCAAGTTCTGCATCAATTTGGTCGGCTAGTTCAGCTTGAGCGTCAATGCAGAGTTCTTGGTTTTCTTGATTGTGCCAAATTGATTGCAAAAGTTGGTCAATTTCTTCAGGAGTTTGTGTTAGCTCTAATTGCTGCCAAAGTTGAGCAGCAATCATTGAGGTTTGTGCTAAAGATTGAGTAGCGAGATTCATTAGTAACTTCCGTTAATACAGGTATGATAGTAATCGCGTTGGGCTTCGATTAGGGCTAAAATTGCTTCAGTTTCCGCGTCTGTAACGATGGGATTCGGTTTTTCAGTTGGTGGTTTTCTGCGAGTAAATTTTGGCATTTTGTCAATAGCTTTTTCATCCGAAAGCGCGTTCGCGCTCTGAAAATAAATGAATTATCCTATAGTGTTTTACCCAAAGGTTATCGCTCATTTTTGTTGTCAATATTCTTTAGTTATAAAAGAAGAAAATCAAGTAACTTTACCACCTAATGGCAAGGAAAAATCTCAAGTAAGCAAACCAATAGTTGTGTTATCTGTTGAATGGTTTGGGTTAATTTGGTTATTGTGGTTAGCTGGTGTAATAGGGCTTCCATTACTAGCTGTTTCTTGGGGTTGGTCGGGGATTGAGTTGTTGTTACTTGTTGCTGCTTATAGTTGTTTGATGGCAGCTAGTTATACATATTTATTTGGTTATCGTAATCAACTACTTTCTCAATATCAGTTGCAGTCGAACGAGCATCGAAAACCAGAAGTTTACTCTAATTCTTTACCTCAAAAAACCTTAATTAATTCTGAAATGCGCTGTAAATTATTGGCAAATTTGATGAAAAATCGAGTTAACCCAATAGGTCGTTCTTCAGCTAGACAAGGTGTAAGTGAAAAAGAATTTATGCAGGATTTACAGCGTTACTTTCCAACTGTTATGCAGGGGCTTGAGTTTAAGATTCCCAGATCGAAGAAGTGTTACTCAGCAGACTTTATTATTCTGCATCATAGCTCAGGAATTGGCATTGATGTGGAGGTAGATGAGCCTTATGCTGGTATTTCTAAAAAACCGACACATTGTTGGGATGATGACAGTGACTATCGTCGCAATCAATTGTTTAATGAGTGGAGTTGGATTGTGGTACGGTTTACGGAAAAACAGGTAGTGCAAGCACCGTTAAGTTGTTGTAAATTCATAGCACAGGTAATTTGGGAAGTGACGGGCGAGCGTTCTTATTTGGAACTACTAGAATCGCAACCAGATTTACTTCCCGTTAAGCCTTGGACAATCAAAGAAGCTAGACAAATGGCTAAACAGAAATATCGTCAAAGCTATTTGCTGGAGCAGAAAAATCATAAATAATTCATCGTTGGCACGCTTACAACTCAAGCCTCTTAGACTTAAGATAGAAAACTATAAACTGTTTATAGGGAAGGTAGGTTCTGATTACTGAGTGCGATCGCTTTAGGACAAAGGTGATGAAAAGACGATTATTATAGAGAATTAATCAGGCGTTTCAATGACGATATGCTAGTTGCCATTAACCTACTATGTCTCAGGAACCGAAGCTACCCGATCTAGAAAAAGTCAAGCAGACTTCAGCCAAAATGAAGGAAATCTGCGATAGAGCCGATGCAGGAATTTTAGTTTTAAATAGTTTAATTGCCCAACTTGAAGAACAAATTCACTCTTCACCGCTATATCGCTACCGATTGAATAGAGCCAAGCAGTTGCTCAACATGAAACCAGACACTTCCGAAGGTACAGAAGTTTGTAGCTGATCGGGACTAAAGATAGTGAAGGTACAAGCAGCTTAAACTAAAACAGAAATGGAAAAGCTAACGGAAGAAACAGCGGTTGATTTGATGCAACTGATGCTGGATGAAGATTGGGTTAGAGAAGCAGTTCGCATTGAGGAAGAGGCGGGATGCGATATTGGAGCGGTTACTTCATCCTTATCGATCGAGTTGCAGCACACTTTAACCGAGTTGAATGATGCGGTCGCCCAAGTAGCTCACAGTGGCAATTCGGAACAAACCAATCGGGTACGCGATCTGCTTGTTCAAGTAAAGCGTGAGATTTACAAGCTGCTTGCAGAACAGTAATGAATTGCTGAACTAAATTTAAGTTTACATCGAACTGAAAGTCAATTGAGAGCGCGATTCCAAGTAGTCAACCGTCGTCTTTTGAGTTCTGCAACTATCAAAGGATGTTGCTCTAAATTCGGGTTAGTTTTGACGATCGCTATTGCCATCTTACGAGCTAAATTCAGCAAATCCTCATCATCCAATATATTAGCTAGAGCAAATTCTGAAATACCCGACTGCCGATAGCCCATCACAACACCAGGCCCACGCAGCCGCAAATCCATTTCCGAGATAAAGAACCCATCAGTGGACTTTTCCAACACCTCAAGACGTGCCTTAGCTTCTGCGGTTTTACTGGTATTGAGCAGCAGACAATAGGAACGGTGCGAACCTCGACCGACGCGACCCCTTAACTGGTGCAGTTGAGCTAAACCAAAGCGATCTGCGTGGTCGATAAAAATGACTGTGGCGTTGGAAACATCCACACCGACTTCTACTACAGTAGTGGAAACAAGTATCTGGGTTTTGTTGTCACGGAAGGAGTTGAGGGCTTCATCTTTCTCGGCTGATGTCATCCGACCGTGCAGCAAGTCTACGTTAAATTCGGGAAAGATTTCTGTTGATAATCGCTCGTATTCTACTACGGCTGCTCTCAAATCCAGCTTGTCCGATTCTTCGACCAGGGGTAGGATGATGTACGCCTGATGACCTTGGAGTACTTGATGATGAATAAAATCATAAGCTGGAGCGCCTTGATTAATCACTTTAGTATGGATCTTTTGTCGCCCCGGTGGTAACTCGTCAATCTGACTGACATCCAAATCGCCGTGTAGTGTCAGTGCTAAAGTACGCGGGATGGGAGTCGCGGTCATTGTCAGTACGTGAGGTCGGTTTCCCTTGTTGAGTAAATTTTGTCGCTGCTGCACTCCGAATCTGTGCTGTTCGTCGATAACTACCAAACCGAGTTGATGAAAGTTAACCTTTTCTTGCAGCAGCGCGTGAGTTCCGACCAACACAGACAGTTCGCCAGTCTCCAGTTGAGCGTGGATTTCTCGGCGTTTAACAGTTTTGGTAGAACCTGTTAGCAACTCAACAGAAACGCCAAGTGGTTCAAACCAAGTGGCAATTTTCCTATAATGTTGTTGAGCTAGTACTTCTGTAGGAGTCATGAGTGCGGCTTGGTAGCCGGACTGAATAGCAGCGAGGATAGCAACAACTGCAACAATAGTTTTACCGGAACCGACATCCCCCTGTACCAATCGGTTCATCGGGGTTTTGGAAGTCATGTCATTGAGAATATCGTCGATGACTCGATGTTGAGCCGAGGTAAGCGAAAAGGGAAGTTGAGAGTAAAACTGTTCCAGTAGTGGGCCAACAGGAGCGATGTTTGTAACAGCCTCACTTGCCAAAAGTTGATGGCGACGCAAGAGAAACGATAGCTGAAGATAGAAGAATTCATCAAATACTAGACGACGGCGGGCAGCTTCTAGTTGAGATTCACCAGGGGGTTGGTGGATAAAAGCGATCGCTTCCGTTAATTCCATCAAACCATGTTTTTGTCTGAGATCCTGTGGCAATGGGTCAATCAGTAAATTGAGAAGTTCCAAAGCAGAGGATACGGCATCTTGAACGAGTTCGTTACTCACTCCTTTCGTTAACGGATAAATTGGGATGATTGAGTTTTTCGTGTTTCTGGCTTCATCCAGGTCAATTAATCGAATTTCAGGTGAAGTTAAGACCATTCCGTAATAGCGATCGGCCTTGACTACACCAGATACAGCAACAATGCTTCCATGAAGGTACATTGAAATTTGCTCATTTCTCCACTTTTGTGTTTGATAATAGGGATGATTGAAGAAACGTTTGCCAGCTATTCTCCCGGTTTTGTCATTAACAATAATTGTCTGAATTGTTAGTCGGGGATTTTTAGGCGGACTGATAATTTCGTGTTTCTTGATTTTGCCTACTATGGTGACAGAATCGCCTATTTGTAAACTCGATATTTTGACTCTTTGATATTTGATATAGTCGCGGGGGAAGTAAAGCAGCAGGTCGAGAATTGTATTAATGCCAAGTTGTTCGAGCAGTCGGCAATTGTTTCTGCTTAAACCCGGTAGCTGATGAATGGGCGAATGCAGGTTCATGAGATTTAATAATCAGTATTGAAAGCATTCGTTGGGCTGCGGTAGCAGCAAGAGATTCCAGCAATTGTTGGAGAGGTAAGTTGGCTCGAATTTTGATGAGATGGAATTCGGTTTGGGTAGAATCTGTGGAAAAGGGTAAGTTTAGGGATTAGATACTAGAGCGAACGTTTAATTCTCTAAAATAGAACTAACTAGAATAGTTTTAATAAAGTATATTAAATGTCGAAAACACCCCAGAAGACAACTACTCAAGCCGCAGATGAAGCATTCATCCCGACAATGAGGGAATTGGTGAGAGCATACCAAGCCTTTTCTGCTTACTCAGAAGCCCATGTCCGGCAATTTGATTTAACACCAGCCCAGTTTGACGTAATTGCAACCCTGGGAAATACTAACGGTATGAGTATGGGAGAAATTGGTGAGAAAACCTTAATTACTAAGGGAACCTTGACCGGAGTGATCGATCGCCTCATCCAAAAACAATTAGTTTGCCGAGAAATTCCCGCTGATAACCGCCGTAGCGTAATTGTGCAATTAACTCAAAAAGGACAACAGGTATTTGAGCAGGTCTTTCCGGTTCATATTGCCCATCTCAAAGAGCGGTTTGAAACACTCGAACCCTCGGAGCTAGAATTGCTCAAAGTCTTACTGAGTCGGTTAAAACAGGCATTCTAAAATTAATTTTTGCGTTATAGTTCTAATTAGAACTGTTCTAGAAAGAAATATGAAGATGACAATTCGCGATCCCGTTCCCCCTGAGCAATCGATGAATACTTTACCTGCAATATTTTTATCGCATGGAGCACCGGATTTAACCATTCGAGAGGGTACTGTCAGCCACTTTCTACGCTCTCTCCATCAACAATTCCCCAAGCCAAAAGCCATTCTGGTGATCTCCGCGCACTGGCTGACTATTCACCAATGGTGAGTGCTGCCAAGCAACCCAGAACTATCCATGATTTTTCCGGGTTTCCCGAACCACTTTATCAGCTAAAATATCCTGCCCCAGGTGCGCCGGAACTTGCCGAGCGCATCGTTAGCCTACTCGCCCAGGCAAACATTCCCTGCGATATTCATCCCGAACGGGGATTAGATCATGGAGCTTGGACACCATTGATTCTGGCTTATCCAGCCGCCGATATCCCTGTTACCCAGCTATCGATTCAGTACTACCGCGACCCTTTATATTATTGGCAACTAGGACAGGCACTAGAACCTTTACGACATGAGGGAGTGTTAATCGTCGGCAGTGGCGGTACTACCCACAATTTTTATGCCTTTGATGAAGATTACCATGCAGAGCCTCCATATTGGGTGCAACAGTTTGATGAATGGCTGGCAAAGACAATTGAACAGGGAAATTGGGAAGCCCTGATTGGGTATCGGCAACTGGCACCTTTTGCTTCCGAAAACCACCCCACAGAGGAGCATTTGCTGCCTTTGTTTGTCGCGTTGGGCGCTGGAGGTGCAACTGCTAGGGGAATACGGCTGCATCGTAGCTACACTTACGGCGCTTTCAGTATGGCAGCTTACGCATTTAAGTAATTAACAGTAGAACTATTTAAGGATAAACAATGGCACTTGGTCAACTAGTCAACGGACAATGGACGACACAATGGGCAGAACGGGATGAATTGGGTCAATTTCAAAGAATGCCAACCCAATTCCGTCACCCGATTACAGCGGATGGTGCGAGTGGGTTTAAAGCCCAAGCAGGTCGCTATCATCTCTACATTTCTTTAGGCTGTCCTTGGGCGCATCGCACGGCAATTTTGTGGAAACTGAAAGGGCTGGACAATATCGTGGGATTATCCATTGTCGATCCAGTTATTAGTGAGCAAGGTTGGCAGTTTTCAGATTATCCTGGGTGCATTCGGGATACAGTCAACCAGGCTGAGTATTTGTGGCAAGTGTATGTTAAGTCATGATCCTGATGTCCAATCCGTTTGTAGTGTCGATCATGTGAAGCGACTCTACTATGCAGGTTTGCCAGAACTGAATCCCCATCGAATTGTCCCTGCTGGCCCAGATATTAATTTGATGCTACCGCACACTCGTTAACAGCGATCGCTCCTCTACCCAACTAATTTATGGTCAACAAACCAGACAGATTTAGCTAATGCCTTGCATCATTATCGGTTTGTCTGCGAGAACTCCTCCTGACTCTCTCGGCTTTTCGCCTTTTTTCAGCCAGCCCTACTTAAACCATAAAAGTAATTTACATAACTCAGTATAATTGTGCGCCATGGCGCACATTTTCAGTAGCGAGCGACTGCACCAATTGCTGTAATACTGATTCTGGCTTGGTTTATACGTTACCCTGGAAGCGGCGCGACGAGCCGGAATGCGAGCGATTGACGTAGCGAATATTCGAGGGAAGGTTATGAAGCAGAAATCTCTTCCTGCCTGGATTGGTGTAGCTTTGGCGTTCTATTCTTTTATTGCGATCGCCATTGCTGAAAGTGGTTTAGGCGTGCTGCTACCTTCCATACTCACCACCTACAATTTGACGACGGCAACTGTGACAATCTTGTTTTTCAGTCAAATCAGCGGTTATGTTGTGGCAGCACTCACCAGTAGTTTATTGAGTTATCGCATCGGATTGGCAAAGATGATTTTGCTAGCTGCCATAAGCGTCACCAGTGCTTTATGTATCTATGCTTCGACCGCTTATTGGTCTGTGATGGTGATTACCGGAACGCTCTTGGGGTTGGGTATTGGGCTAATCGATGCAGGTATTAACACCTTTATGGCACAAGAGCAGCGCAATGCTCATCTGATGGGATTGCTTCATGCCTTCTATGGTATTGGTGCACTTTTGGGTCCTGCCATTGCCACTACTTTGCTAACAATGGAAATGAGTTGGCGATCGATTTACTGGGTATTTGCTGGAATGGTTGGGCTGTTGGCACTCGCCATGACCTGGGTCGTTTTTGGGCGTTACCCATTGATGAATTCGACAAGCTACGCTCCTGGTCAAAGTGCTCGAACAAATCTTCGTTTGGCACTAAAAAAACCAACTGTGTTAGTCGCAGGTTTGCTATTGCTAGTTTATGTCGGTACAGAAGTATCGTTGGGAAATTGGGCTTTCACAGTGCAAACCATGAGTCGTGGTACACCTGTGGCGCTTGCTGGATATAGTATCACTGCTTACTGGTTCGGGTTAACGCTGGGACGATTGAGTATGGGACAACTGATGAAAAAAGTTGGCGCAACTCGACTGATTGATGGTTCTTTGGCATTACTCACAGGAGGTTTGTTGATTTGGTGGTTGTTCCCCCATCAACTCTGGAGTTTACCTCTGATTGGGTTGGCTTTGGCTGCAATTTTCCCGACCACTATCTGGCTGATGCCGCGTCGAGTTCCAGTGGCACTTGTTCCGGCGGCGATCGGCTTTTTATCCAGTGTCGGTAGTATTGGAGCAGTGAGTATTCCCACCGCAGTTGGTTGGCTGGCTGATAAAGTCAATTTAGAAATTATTCCCGTACTCATGATCCCGCTGGCAGCCGTTATGGTAATTTTGCATCGCTGGTTAGTCAAATATGCACCATTTGAAGGTTAATAATCAGGTTTTTCCCTAGTTAATGTGCCAAATTTTTAGAAAAATCTTGAGAAAGTTAGGATATAAATTTTTATTCAATTTCTAGCTGCGTTTGCAGTTTTTGTTGTTTGTCAAAAGCGGAGAATTTTTCTACATCTAGTTCGGTAATTTGAGCAGCGTGTAATTGATAATTACCATTGGCATCAAAAGTAGCTTTAATGATTTCGCCCCTATCAACATCTGTAATTGATAGCGTTAGTTGGGGTTGATGCCATGAAATTTGGTATTGACCGAGCGAAATTTGCTCTGATTCGGCGGCAATTAAAGCATCTAAAGCTATCCCAATTATCACATCTGTGCTTACATCTGTATGCGTGTTTGATTCGGGTAAAGATTTGTCCGTCAACCCCTCGGTAGAGTCAGTTATTATTGCTTGTACTTGTTGTTGCGTTAGCATTTTCAGAAGTTCGTTATCTTCTGAATCATAGCTAATGCCTCGATATTTCTGTAATCCATGAAAAGTGTATGTTTTGCCTAATTGAGTACCATTAAAAGCTATACCATTTAGTTGATAGGAAATCCCTTTAATGCAGCCAGTTCTTGTCATTCTAATTTGTACTTCTACATCTTCTTGCTGCAATCGTTCTATCAACTCTGGCATAGTTGGATTATCGTGAGTACATTGCTCTATTAGTGCTTGCAATTGGACTCGCACGCTCTTTTGTCCAGTATCGCGATTTTTCCTATATTCTCCAGTTGTCTGCGCTCGTTTCTCTGATTCCCAACTAGGTGCTAAAACTTCTAAGTTGTATTTAGCTTCCAATGCTCGAATCACATCTTGGCTTTTGTAATAATCCCAGCTATCATCAACAACTGTTCCATCAAAACGAATCCGGCTACCTACAATATGGATGTGGTCATGTTGAGTATCGGTGTGTTTAACTACAACATATTGATTATTATCAAATTCCATTGCTTTCATGTAGTCGTTTGCTACACTACACCAACGTCGCTCGTTCTCTACATCTGAATCAAGTTTTTCTCTTGAATCTACAGACAAAGTAGCATGAAAGACTGCCATTTTGAGATGTGGTTTAAGTTGTCTGGTAATAGCAAATTCGGTACTAAGTGCTTCAGCAGTTTGTCCGCACATAGTACCACCAATTATGTAAGCGCCTTTCTTACCAAGTACGTAATCGAGACAGCCACGAAATCCTTTACCTTTAATTTGTTTGCCAACCATTTATCCTTGAGTTGATTGAGCCAGTGCATTGGCAATGTTTTGAATTAAAGTTTGATTTTCTTTGAGTAGTTGTTGAGTGTTTTGTAATAATGCTCGATTGACAGCGACGGGTTCTCCTAACATGACAGAGGTATTGCAGGCTTTGGCAATCTGATTAAGGTTGTTACCAGCTTGACGTAGTTCGCTATTAATTTGGCATAAAACTTGGTACGCTTTCAGGTCGAATGCTGCTAAAGGACGAGGCATTGCTCGTCTTGTGACCGCACGACGGACAAATTCACTCATGCTGAGATTAACTTCCTGGGCTAAAGTCTGGATTTGTTCGTAATCCGCGTCAGTTAACCGAACATGAATATGATTTGACAGCTTTTTGTGATGTTTAGTTTTGGGTAATGGTTGAAGTTTCATTGCACTAAAAAAGGTAATATCTTCCCCATCTTGCAAATGTTATGAACTTACAAACATATTGACCTCTACTGACAAGGTGGTTTTTAGACCCTCCAATTGGAGGGGATGATTGGGGATAGCGATGGATTTGAACAAAAGTGTTGAGTCAGTCCCTAACATTCAATCTTCGATTTGGTTAGGTGCGTTCAAGCTCAGTGATTATTGTTGGTTTTTATGAATGCGATCGCTTCGCTAAAGTACCAAGTTACTCAGGTAACTAAGCTTAATATATTGTTAATTTTGTAGTATCTGTACCTACAAAATGTAATTAAAGATGATAAAAATCTTAAACTGTCTTTATCCTCCGTTGCGGTTAGGTTAACGCAAAAGGAGGGTGACTTATGATTATTATACAGATAATGAAAAGTCAAATTGTGATCACAATGCCATTGCTTGCTACTACCGATGAAGCGTCATTTTTGGTCATTTCGTTAACTGCATTTTTCTGCAATTCCATGCAATTCTGTGCAGTTTTATGCAGTTTTGTGCAAAATATAACTGGATGAAGAAGAAGCAATTTACTCAAAAAATTGCATGGATTTGCATAAATTTGCACAAAACTGCATAAACTTGCAAGCTAGATTGACCCAAAAGAAGTTATTTTTCGGGTTTTTTATCAGTCAGGTACGTTTAAGATTTTTTTAGACTTTAGGATGAGCGAACTAGTACATAAAAGAAGTCAAACCGATCGCTCTGAGCATCCCACGCCACCAATAAAAACCAAACAGCGCCGCATAAGATAGCATCCCCAGAACACCCACAGATAAAGTCGGCTCTCCCGTACCTATTGGACTTTGGACAAAAGAAAAACTGCTTCGCGAGTTCATAGCGCGAAGTAAATATAATTAATAATGAAGAATTAGGTTAATTTAAGCAGCAGTCTGTGTGGGAGACGGGTTCTTTTTCATCTTTTTAGCCTTTTTAACTACAGGATGTCGTTTTCTTTTCTGTTTGGAGTCACCTGATACCCGTCCACTGGAAAAACCACGGGTTTTCGGACAAACAGAGGGAGTACCAATCGTGCGAATAATTCGGTAGAAGTCTCGTTGCACTAAGCTAGGTGTGACAGAATGATGAGTTTTTTTGTGATAAGATTTCTCTTTTCGGGCGAGGTAAGACTTCCACTAAATCTCTGGCTGCCCATAGTTGAATATAAGCCAGCTGTGTCAATTGCACCCAGTTTTCTGAATGCTCTACATCTGGGGTTTGAAATGAATTCATTAACAAACGTTGTTTACTGAAACGCAAAGTATGTTCCATATCAAACCGTTGTCGGTAAGATAAATAGCAGTCCATAATAGTTAATTCATTTCGGCGTTGACCAAGCACAATTAACCACATTGGATGCCATAATTGCTGGCTTTGTTCATCCGTTACCCTCACCTGTAATAAAGTAAAAGGATGTTGGTGCATCGGATATTCTTTCGTACCACGCATCAACATTTGATGCCAAGCAGAAATGTTTAATTGTACTGGTCGCTCACGACGAGTAGTAAAATTTATCTGTACTGATTCATCAGGTTGATGCCAAGTAGCGTTATCTTTTAAATCAAATCGCTCCCCATACCAAGGGCGATGTCCACGACCGGAATTAGTTTCTTCAGTGATGGGTGGTTGGCAATAGAAAACGCGATTACTACGCACTCTCGTGATTAGTACTAAATTAGATTGCTTTGAGAGTGCATCCAGAAATTGGCGTTGGGAGTAATAACTATCAGCTACCAATACGGATAATTGTTCTTTTTCAAAGGCCGGACAATCATGAAGTACTGTATCTACTTGGTCTACTCCCACTGCTATACTGTTAGTACCAGATGTGACTCGTTGAGAGTTTAATGGTATTGACCAAGGGATATTTTGAGTGCTTTCAGCTTCGGGTAAAAATGATAAAAGAGAATACTGATGCCCAATGTTAATCGGTTTATTACCTTTAATAGTGTTTGGTTGATGGATGTATGTCCGGTCTGGTAATGTAGGGGAAAACGGTCGTGGGATGGGGGTTGTGTCCAAACCAAATAAATGAAAATTTCTCGTAGTCGGGGCTTTAATTAATGAGGAAAGGGCTTTGAGTAGAGATTTTTGAAATTGTTTTCTTTCTGCAACTGCTGCATTAGGGCTACTCGGTACAAAAAATTGTTTAATCGCTTTATATAAAGCACTATAACCGCGACGGAACGAAGGATGCTCGCATAATTCTACTGGCGGAAAGAGCCGTGATATTTCCCGTCATAGCATCCAATAAATCCATCAAGCTGTCACGATTAAGAGGGAAGTTAGCGTAAACATCTTGACGAAATTGCTGAAATTGAGCGAGTTGGTCTTTACAGAATATGGTAGACATCAAAAAATGGTAAAAGAGAGTTTTCGTTAATAATAGCCGCGAAGTATTTTACCATTTAATTACACATTCCTTTTCTATCTAGTTATGAAGCACGCCAAGCAAAAACTGGCTCCCAACTTAGCCAAAAGAGCAGAGCGTTTAACTGCTACTATCGCGGCCTTAAAAGTTAACATTCAACAAATTTACGATGAAGGTGAGGTAGCTCCCAAGGGGTGCTATGTAGCTCGTTATCAAGTACGACAACAGCAGAAAATTTATTGGTATTATAAATTACAAGCGACCGAACCGATTTTTGAGCAAGCATTCATATCCCCAAAAGAAGAGTAAGTATAAACATTTGGGACGGGCCTTTTGTGAGGAGCATATTACCGCAGTAATCCAGGTGGTTAGACGTAATCAAATTGACGAACTTGAACGGACGATTAATTCTTTAACTAACAGTTTACTTGACTTATATTATGACGGTGAAAGTGAAATTATTCCCGATAAGCTTGATTGATTAGTTCCTAAATTTCTCACCTCACGTTTTGACATTAAAGCTTTTTAAACAATAAATTACTTCGCTTCCACTCATCGCGAAACACTTTTCTTCTTTGTCCAAAGTCCAATTCTAAGGAAATTCTGAATAGAAAATTTTTACTTTGATACAAGAAAGCCTTTGTGTCAGAAGAACGAATTGAACAGGCGCTACTTATTTTACAAACCTTGAAGGCTACCAGCTTAATTCCTCTTTAAATAGGGGAATTACCACCCCAACTGCTTAATGATTTCATCGGCAAGATGCAAAACATTGAACGGCTTGAAGATGACTCCAGCAAGGTCGAAAGGGCACAATTTTAGCCAATCGTCTGATAGGTCGGTTGCAGTGAACAAAATCACTGGGATCGACTGCGTGATGGGGTCGGTCTTTAAAGTTTGCAGCAGAGCCAGACCCTTCCCATTCAGATTGAGATCCAGCAAAATCACGTCAGGTTGCTGCCCTTTTGCTTGCTCTAGTCCCGCTTGTACAGACTCAGAGGTGAGAACCGTCCAACCCTTGAGTCGTTCTAGCGTCACTTTAACAATGCGGCTTAGTTCAGGCTCGTCGTCAACGACAAGAATGCAGCGATCGCCATAAAAAGAGGACATTATATTTAGGGTTACTCCATATAGTTGGAACACGTTTTATCATAGAAATTTAGTCTGGTATTGGCAGCGTGAAGTAAAATTTGCTGCCCCTCCCTAATTCACTCTCTGCCCAGATGCGTCCGCCATGCAGTTGCACAATCAGCCGACAGATTGACAGCCCTAATCCTGTCCCCCCCTTTTGGCGAGAATCAGACATATTAACCTGTTGAAACTGCCCAAAGATGGTTTCTAGCTTCTCACTTGGAATGCCCCGTCCCTGGTCGGTCACTCGAAATAAAACCTGCTGAGGTTGCGGTTCTACATTAACGGAGACGGTGGTTCTGGCAGGAGAAAATTTGACGGCATTGTTAATTAAATTCACCAGCACTTGCACTAGCCAATCCGGGTCTGCCCAAACCTGAATGTTTCCAGTGGACGATCGCAAATCAACCTGGTTCGCTTCTGCCAGGTTTTGTACACTGGAGAATGCCTGTTGCACGAGAGTCGCCGCCTCACACCATTGCTTTTTCAGTTCCACCTGTCCTGACTCCAGTCGGCTCAGTGCCAGAACATCGTTAACCAGTCGCACCAATCGCTCGATATTGTTGTTGGCAATGCCCAGCATCTCTTTCGCCGTTTGGGGATCGTCATCTAAAACTCCGGTTGCCACGAGTCCCAGCGCCCCCCGGATTGAAGAAAGCGGTGTGCGAATTTCGTGGCTGATGATGGCAATGAATTCACGCTTCATCCGTTCTAGCTCACGCTGTTGAGTGACATCCCGCACTATCAGCAGCCCACCGTTATGCGTCTCACTGCCGCCGTTGAGCGGTGAATAGCGGGCTTCGATCCACTGGCGCTGTCTGGTTTTGGGGTGGGTAAAGTGAAACTCAAAGGTCGTGACGGTTTTTTCTATGCCGGGATGAAAGTCTTGCAATGTTTTAGCGTCCAGGAGAACGGAAAACACGTCTACTCCACGTCTGCCCATGACATCTTCCTGCCGCAGTCCAGTCATCTGTTCCATTGCGGGGTTCCAGAGGGTGCAACAGCCGTCAGCATCAAAGGCAACAATGCCGTCTACGCTGCTGGTAATGAGCTGGAGCGATCGCTCCTGTTCTTGGCGCAGGGCATTTTGCAACCGCACCTGGGCAGAAATGTCACGCCCCTCAACGATCACCCAAAGGATTTGATCGGTCTTGATCGCATAGACGGGTTTTGCGGATACATCAAAGGTGTGGAGGTTGCTACTGGCATCGAGAATGTTAACTTCTTGCTGGAAAAGCTGTCCGGCGGCAGCCTGAGCAACTAACGTTTTGGCAAGTTCCTGAAGTTCGGCGGTGGCATTCCAGGAGGGGAATTCCCAAAACGGTTTGCCAATGACAGCCTCACGCTCCACGTCCGCGAAGGTTAGCGGATTTTGATTGACTTCCAGCAACATGCCATCGGGGGTGAGCAAGCCGAGAAACTGATACATTTGGTCGAAAGTAGCCCGGAATTTGGCTTCGCTTTTCTGGAGGGCAATTTCTGCTCGTTTGCGATCGCTGATATCCACCACCACGGCAACCGCAGATTGAACTTGACCGAAGGCATCCCGAACGGGTGACACACTTTTGCTGACCCAAACTTCAGAACCATTCTTGCAGATGTAACGCTTCTCAATGGTAAAGTCAATGCCTTCGCTGGCTAGGTGCTGGTATAGCTCAATGTTGTGAGGTAAATCGTCAGGATGGGTGATGTCCTGCATCCGCTTGTGTAACAGCTCCTCCCTGGAATAGCCTGTAATCTCGCAATATTTCTGGTTGACCAGGATGAATTGACGCGAAATATTGGTTTGGGCAATGCCCACTGTTACCTGATTGACGATCGCTCGGAACCGCTCTTCGCTCTCGAGCAGTGCCTCCTCAGACTGCTTGCGAGCAGTGACATCTAAGGCAAGCGACAGAATAGATATCAACTCACCTGCCTCATTCCTCAAGACAGAGTTATACCACTCGCAGTAAACGATGGAGCCATCTTTGGTATAGTTGCGGCTATCCATCATTTTGGACTGTGTATCCCCATCCACCAGGGGTGCAATGACCTCTCGGCGAGCGGCTGCTTCATCTTCAGCATGGACAAATCCCATATCGATCAGGCGTTTGCCAAGCACCTCCTGGCTTTTCCACCCAAAAATGTTTTCCGCCTGCGGTGACCACTGCATAACCCGCAATTCGGAATCAAACTCCATCACAGCGAGTGGAGAGTTCATGACGTGATACGTCAGGCGTTGGTGAGCGACACGCAGTGCCTCCTCAGACTGCTTGCGAGCCGTGATATCTCGATAGAAAATGCCAAGCCCCTCCTCAGAAGGGTAGGCGTGAATCTCCAGCCAGACATCATAACTGGGCGGCAAGTAATAGTGATGCTCAAAGTGAACCGGAATCTGCTCCGTCATTGCCCGTCGGTACTGATGCTCGAGTTGGCTACCGACGGATGCGGGCCATTCCTCCCAATGTGTTTTTCCCAGCACTTCTGTCAGTGGTTTGCCGTTGATTCGTTGCGCTGCCGCATTTTGGTGGATAATCCGCCAGTCGCGATCGAGCGCCGTAAACGCATCCGTCATGTTTTCCAGCAACTGATTAATGCGGTTGTAGGCAGCCTCAGCCTGCTGTTGAGCCGCTTCACTGATCAGCCGCAGTTCCCGCTCTTGCTGCGCCGCCTCTTGACGCATCCGAGCCATCTTGAGTGTTGCCTCAACTCGCGCCAACAGTTCCCGCGCCGAAAAGGGCTTGATCAGGTAATCATCCGCTCCGGCTGCCAGTCCTTCAATTCGCGATTCTTCTCCAGCCCGGGCAGACAGCAGCATGATGGGAATCTGTTGAGTGTCTGGGTTCGCCCGCAGCGCTTGTAACAATCCAAAGCCATCGAGGTGAGGCATCATCACATCGGTTAAGACCAGATCGGGCATCTGCTGCCGAAGAGCGGCTAAGGCGGCGACTCCATCCGACACGACTTCTACCTCATACTGTTGATTCAATAAACGCCTCATATAGTCGCGCATATCGGCATTATCGTCAGCAAGGAGGATGCGAGAAGGGCGGGCG
>NZ_JADEWG010000114.1 GCF_015207735.1 [Phormidium] sp. LEGE 05292 | reverse complement strand
CCATCCCCCCATCTCCCCTGCCCCCTCTTCCTCAGACCGCGTTATAATTCATTGGGTTATAGAGCAGGAAACTTTCCATGAGTAATCCTCTGATTCAAGCTTTTTTCGTGGGCAGAGCAGTTGCCGAAACTCTTAATCAGCAAGTAGAGTCAGCCCTGACTAACTTTATGAGTGAACTGGGGAAATTTGATGCTGAACAAAGGGAAAACCTACGTCAATTTACTGAACAAGTTATAGAAAGGGCAAGACGAGAAGAAGAATTGTCTATGCAAGGGCGGACTAGTGGCTATAGTTCTACCTATAGTTCTGCACCAAATCAAGAACAAGACTTGCAAGCGATGATTGATGA
This sequence comes from [Phormidium] sp. LEGE 05292, assembly GCF_015207735.1. GTDB lineage: Bacteria > Cyanobacteriota > Cyanobacteriia > Cyanobacteriales > Aerosakkonemataceae > Floridanema. The sequence continues at coordinate 20,515 of NZ_JADEWG010000114.1, read as the reverse complement.
ACTCAGAGCCGAAGTTGCCGAATTACGCGCTGAATTGCAGCGATATCGCATTAATCGTTCTGTGTAAAGTGGGAAAAGACTTAGGGGAATGGGGATTAGAGTAATCTCAAGTGAGAAGTTTCTCTCTTTTGAGCTTTTCCCGCTCATTGCTTTAGTCTGTATAGTATAGAGAAGAGACGGCAGTTAAATGACTGCACGTTAATTATCCTCAAGAAAAATTTCTTTCTTGATTTATCAGTTAAGTAAAGCTGTAAACGCGAGTATCTGTCCTGCCTTAACCATCCCATGCCCAAGCGATATAGCGATCGCCCACACACAGAAATAGAAAAACTTTCCCCAGGCGAAGGAGTTGTCTTCCCAAAGGTATCAGGCAGGTCTTGGAATATGGGAAAACCGTACAAAGATAAAGCCTACCGTTGGAATCGAGAAAATTACTCTCGTCAACGCCGTTTTTTAGACATTTGGGGTTTCGTTCTTACCTTAATGTTTGAGCTATGGCTTGACAGTAAACCCTGGAGTTATCCGGGGGGAATCACAGAAGAAAAAAAAGCTGCTAGACGCAAAAAACAAGCGGTCTGGATTCGGGATACTTTCCTAGATTTAGGGCCTACTTTTATTAAAGTTGGGCAATTGTTCTCGACTAGGGCTGACTTATTCCCCAGTGAATATGTTGAGGAACTCAGCAAATTACAAGATAAAGTTCCTGCTTTTAGTTATGAACAAGTAGAAGCAATTATCGAGCAGGATTTAGGTAAAACAGTCCCGGAACTCTACCGCAGTTTTGACCCGATTCCTTTAGCAGCAGCTAGTTTGGGACAAGTACACAAAGCTCAACTACACTCTGCCGAAGAGGTAGTAGTGAAGGTACAGCGTCCAGGTTTAGTGAAGCTGTTTACGATCGATCTAGAAATTCTCAAAGGCATCACTCGCTATTTTCAAAACCATCCTAAATGGGGTCGGGGTCGAGATTGGTTGGGGATTTATGAAGAGTGTTGTCGCATTTTGTGGCTAGAAATTGATTACCTCAATGAAGGGCGCAATGCTGATACTTTTCGGCGGAACTTTCGTAATGCTGATTGGGTGAAAGTACCGCGTGTTTATTGGCGTTATACTTCACCAAGAGTAGTAACTCTGGAATATTTACCCGGAATTAAAATCAGCCATTATGAAGCTATAGAAACAGCCGGATTGGATCGCAAAAATTTAGCTCAATTGGGTGCCAAAGCTTACTTACAACAATTGCTTTATTACGGCTTTTTCCACGCCGACCCTCACCCTGGTAACATCGCTGTTAGTGCTGATGGGGCTTTGATTTTCTACGACTTCGGCATGATGGGGAAAATTGAAACCAACGTGCGGGAACAGTTGATGGAAACGCTGTTTGGCATTGCGGGGAAAGATGGCGATCGCGTGATGAATTCTTTAGTTAAACTCGGTGCTTTATCTCCTACGGATGACATGGGCCCAGTTCGGCGTTCCATCCAGTATATGCTGGATAACTTCATGGATAAGCCGTTTGAAAATCAGTCAGTAAATGCGATCGCTGATGACCTATACGAAATTGCCTACGATCAGCCTTTTCGCTTTCCTGCCACCTTTACCTTTGTCATGCGTGCCTTTTCTACCCTGGAAGGAGTCGGTAAAGGTTTAGATCCCGAATTCAATTTTATGGAAGTAGCTCAACCCTTTACAATGCAGCTTATGAGTGAAGGAAATGGTTTCGATCCTGCTAATAGCCTATTAGGAGAACTCGGTCGTCAAGCTGCACAAGTTAGCAGCACCGCCCTTGGTCTACCCAGGCGAATTGAGGATACACTAGAGAAACTAGAGCGGGGCGATATTCGTGTCCGTGTCCGCTCCACAGAAACAGATCGGATCTTGCGTCGAATTAATGGCACCCAAATGGGAACCACCTACGGACTAATCATAAGTGCTTTTACACTTTCTGCAACTATCTTATTCGTTCATGATAAGGTAGGTCTAGCAATTGTTGCCGCTTTAGTAGCGGTGATAGTGTCTGTAGCCTTAGTTCGGTTGCTAAGACGCTTAGACCGCTATGAAAGGATGTTCTAAAATTTAGATTCTGTTAAATTATTGGTATGTTACCAAGGGTATGAAAAGTAGCTTTGAAGGTGTTTCTGACCCCGGCCTGGTACGCCAGGTAAACCAAGATGCTTATTACATTGACCCACAAGGACGATTTTTTATTGTCGCCGATGGGATGGGCGGACACGCGGGTGGTCAAGAAGCAAGTTGGATAGCTACTAAAACTATCCAGTCCTATCTGGATGAATATTGGAATTCGGAAGACGACTCTGTAAAACTTTTAAAAGCAGCCTTTTTCAAAGCGAATCAGGCAATTTTACAAGACCAACGCGAACACCCAGAACGATCGGATATGGGAACGACCGCAGTAGTCTTGGTGTTTCGAGAACAGCGTCCTTGGGTAGCTCATGTAGGTGACTCTCGCCTCTATCGTCTACGTGGCTCCAAATTAGAGCAAATTACCGAAGATCATACCTGGGTCGCCAAAGCGATGAAAGCTGGAGATTTGACCCCCAGACAAGCTAAGACTCACCCTTGGCGACATATGTTGTCCCAATGTTTGGGAAGGGAAGATTTAGCTCAAGTAGAAATACATCTCCTGGATGTTAAAAAGGACGATCGCCTACTCTTATGCAGCGATGGGCTGACTGAAGAAGTGTCAGAATCAGCCATCGCCAAGCTGTTAGATTATCCTCTATGTGACAAAGCCGCCACTGCCCTGGTAGAAGCAGCTAAAGAGAATGGCGGACGAGACAATATTACCGTGATTATTGTGGCGATCGAAGATTCGCTGGGTCAGGAATCTTAAACTAAAGCAAAAGAACTAGAAGTACTAAATGCGATCGAAACTGGATGAAAAATTTATACATCCAGTTTTTTTGCTATCAACAGCTCTCTATCTCTCCTCTCTAGACCTTTCTAGCCTCTTCGGAGTCGAGAGCAAATAAAATTTTTTAACCTAAATAAGTAAATGTACTCAAGTTTTTTGTTCATACTGAGCAATTTTTTGTTTAAGTACTTGCTAAAAATACCATTAAGCGATATGGAACTTTCCGGAAACGCTAATCTTCCTTTTGATTTTAGCAGTATACATCCACAGCAGTATGGGCAGTTTGTCAAATTATTGTTATATTCTGTAATATAAGGTAGATAATAAACTACCACATCAGCTCAAACTGTATTGGACAAAGACTTCTAAAGTCAGCACACTTATACTCTTTCTTAGGAGTTAGTCATGAATCAACCTATCGAACTTTCTCTAGAACAACAATTTAATATCCGTTCCTTCCAGACCCAAGTAGAGCAAATGAACCGTGAACAAGCTCAAGACTTTTTAATGAAGCTCTACGAGCAAATGGTTTACAGAGAAGCGACCTACAAACATCTACTCAAGCACCAGTGGGGTTTAGAAGCAAGTCCACATTTTGAATAGAGTATCGTCGCAGTCGGCGACCTCCTTCTCTTGCTTTGTTCCTTGGGGAAAGAAGCTGGGGATGATGGGGCGTCAACCAAACCGTTCACCCAAAATTCAAAAAGGACTAAGTAGTAAAAAAACTTCCCGATCGCCAAAAATTCTACTTTCCGATACTTTTCAACTTAAGAGCGCTCCACAATCAATCTCTACAAATAATTGGCTTTGCTTCTAACCAGAAATTATGCCAACTTCCCACCAAGCTCATTAGCTTAAAACGAATTAATTTGACTAGAATTATCAATAAAATAGTTTTTGGGGGAATGAAAGCTTACTTTTCCCCCAAGTCGGCCCTTTCTCTGCTAGCCAGCTGGTTAATTTAACTTTTTCTCTCCAACTTGTCATCAAGTTGACCTAAAGAAGAACTAGATTCTAGTTTCATCAACATTTGTGGCTTAATCTTTTCAAACTGATTATGAAGTAACTCTTTACTCATTTTTGGAGAACCCGTCGAGATCAACGCCTGACTAGTTTGTGACCACTGTTGTAGTAATTGGCATTGAGTAGGAGCAATACTCACACTGAGTACATGAAGACAGCGTTTCGGCTCCTCCAGAGGAAACAACAGTACTAAATATCGACCTGTTTCCCCCAAAAGTTTAGTAATCTCCTCACCTTGAGAAGTTTTCATATCCAAATAACAACGCAACCACCTAGCACCAGCCTCACGAGTGTAAAGTGCCGTAATCCACAGCAGCATTGGATGAGGAGTCATGGAAAACAAGAATTGGTTATAGCGCTTACAAATCATGCGCTGTTTAATATCCGACTTTTTCAGCATTACCCAGAGAGTAGCTAACTTCTGCTTACCATTACCCAAAGTATTGGCAAACACAATTTCTGCTTGCGGTTTATCAGTAGGCCAGGTTTGCATTCTTGCCAACCGCTCCATTTCCTCTGGTGAAGCTAAAGGCGCACTCAGTATTTTTGCTTGCTGTCCTTGGGAGATTTCCGAAAGTTTAGTTCCAATGCGTTGACCAATTTGCCGACCCGTACTAAACCTTTGCTCTAAAGGTTCTAAAGCTGTCAGAATTTTTGCTACTGACTGAGGACGTTCGTTAGGTGTTTTTGCCAAACAACTCATGATTAAACTTTCTAGAGCTTTTGGCACTTTTAAGTCAGGATTAGTGGAATCGAACGATCGCGGTTTCTGGAAGTGATGAACTTTATACCAACCTCCAAAAGAGTGGGTTTCTGCCTGCAATGGCATTTTCCCGGTAAGCATTTCAAACATTAAGACACCCAGACTGTAAATATCTGAGCGGGTATCTAGTTCCTTACCCTCCATTTGTTCTGGTGAAGAGTAAGCCAGAGTTCCTAAATAATAATTAGTTTGGTCGCTATCTGCCTGACGCAGTTTGGCGATGCCAAAGTCGAGAATTTTTACTAATTGCCCTAGACTGGGGTCTTGGATCACTAATATATTGCTGGGTTTGATATCCCGGTGAATAATTGAGCAGATTTGTCCTTCAACAGGGATGCCTTGATGAGCGCATTGTAATCCTAAGCAAATTTGTCGTGCTAAGCTGAGAAACTTGGGTAAAGGCAAGGCTTGAGCACGAATTACATCACTAAGGCTTTCTCCCTGTAAATATTCCATCACATAAAATGGCGTGCTGTTGTCATCTACGCCAAAATCTGTAACGCGGACAATATGTAAACTTTTTTGACCTAATAGGGCGCAGGTTCGGGCTTCTTGTTCAAATCGCTCGCGCAATCGCAGTTTTTGATTTTGAATTCCTAATGACAGGAATTTAACGGCGACGGGGACTCCTCCCAACAATGTGTCATTAGCCAGATAAACCCGACCCATAGCCCCTGTCCCTATCAACTCTATTAGCTGATAGCGATTATCAAGTAAGCGACCAATATTGGGATCTTTTGGATCTGTCATTTTGATAAAGCTCCGCTCAAAAAGGAGCGTTAATGAAATATAAGTGCAGGTCTGTTGGGTATGAATCATTTTTTGCTTTTTCTACCTTCATAACATCGGAAATTTACCTTTATTTTTCAGGTAGAGAAATGCTTAGTACCCCCCTAGACAGCAGTAGCCTTACTTCCCCTTAACTTTCATGAAATACCTGCCTTTGACGTTGGCATCATTTACGAGTCAGCGTCGTTGGACTGAGAGATAAATTGTAATTGTAAGTAGGCTTTTTCCAGCTAAATTGGCTAGAAATAATTATCCTAGCTGCTAGTAGCAAGATGCCTCTTCACTTAATTTATCTAGATATTAGAAAATAGGATAGCGAATCATTGATGAAGTTAACGGTCAAAATGGGTACCGAGCTAGTCAATAAAACAATACCTATTTTCTTTGATCTCCAAAAAGTTGGAGAGTGCTGACCTCCTTCTCAAAATCTAACCTTTGCTTTGTTAAGTTTCAAACTATCCGTGTGTTAAATAGTTGATGGCTTGATTGTTAAACCTCACTCCAAGGAGATAATTCTTTTGATTTAACCAAATCATCACTAGTTGACAATCTAGGATAATTCTATTCTGGCTGACGCTCTAATGTGACTTCCATCATACTGGTTAGGTAATGTCCGGCTAGAATGCTGCTGGACATATAGTATTGGTTGTCGGATATTTGGTGCATGGTTTCAAAACCGCTGCGGCGTTGTCGATCGCCTAATACCCAGTATCGTTGGACGATCGATTCTGGGGCGATCCAACCTTCACCTTCGACGCGCCCTAATAAATTATGCTGCAATACGAATGTATACTGGCGTTCCCCAAAATCTAAACGTCCCCGGTATTGAAAGGTGATGTTTTCCCGATCGCTATCAGGAAACATTAACTGAGTCACCATTGTGAACCAGTTTTCTCGCCATGCTACCAGGGTTTTCCCTTTAACAATAATAGGCATTCCGTTACGTTCAAGCCAGTTTCCTTGTAACGTCCAACGCCCAGACTCTAACAGAAAGGTGTGAGCCACGCTTCTATCCCTTGCTACGATTGCTCACTGCGCGATTATCAGGACTCTATGCTAACACGGAGTGGATTGGTAACAAAGTGAATATTCCCTAGAGTTATTTCTTTTTGGGCACCTGTCACCTGCGTAAGATTACCAGCTATTCCCTGATTTCGCCAATAGGCTAAGACTGCAAATGCGATCGCTTCTTTATAGTCTGCACTCAAACCAACTTCATCTGTGGTGAGAACAGGGTGTAATGTTTCTGAGTTTAGGTTTAAATTGCTTTCCAAGCGTTTTTTTAAGTAAAGATTTCGACTACCTCCACCACAAATTAACACTTTGTCTGGCATTTTCGGCAAAAATTTACGGTAACTCTGAACTATTGAGGTGACGGTAAGTTCAGTCAAGGTGGCTAGTAAATCACCTGAACTTAATTCGTAATCTTTAATATCTGCTAAACATTGTTGGAAGTATTCTACGCCAAATAATTCTCTACCAGTAGATTTCGGTGGTGGTTCTTGGAAAAAGGGATGTTTTACCCAACGTTCAACTAAGGCAATACAGGGTGTACCACTAGCTGCCCATTCGCCATTTTTGTCGTAGGTTTTGCTTCCATCTGTTAAATACTGTATTGCTAGGTCTAAAAGGGAGTTTCCGGGGCCTGTATCCCAACCGCAGATGGATTGTAACCAATTTTCCTGACTTCGGGGTGGTAAATAGGTTACATTTCCCATCCCACCGATGTTTTGAATGCAGCGATGTTCTGTGGGATGACTCAAAAGAAAGGCATCGATACGGGATACTAAAGGCGCACCTTGTCCGCCACAGGCGATATCTGCTACGCGAAAGTTACTAATGGTGTTAATTCCAGTTAACTGGGCAATTACTTCTCCTCGTCCTAGCTGTAGACTGTAACCTAAAGAATTCTGGTTTTCCTGGGTTTTCGGTGGACGATGGTAAACTGTTTGTCCGTGTGAGCCAATTAATTCGGCTTTTGGGTAGTTAGTTTGAATGTTTTGGGCAGCTTGAGCGAAAACTTGGGCGATCGTATCATCTAATTCTGCTAATTCTGCCATAGAAATAGCGGAGTTAGCACAAACGGCCAAAATTTTTTTTCTTAATTCTGGCGGGTAGGGGTAAGTTTCTCCAGCCAAAAGTTGGATTTTCAGGTCGAGTTCTGTACCAGAAATTTCTACTAATGCTGCATCGATTCCATCTACTGATGTACCACTTATTAAACCTATTACTCTAGTCATTTGGGAATGAATAAGTCAACGAATTAATTATTATCCATCATTGTACTGATTTACAGATCTGTGTTGAAAATGTCTGATAAGAATCTACGGTTGAAACCGCTACTACAAAAAAGAAGTTTGCTGACGCGGACTATGTAAACTGAGATTTAGTATTACTTAGATTTGGTTTCTTGGGTGGCGATGACGTGCAAATCTACTTCTTTGAGATATCTGACTAATTTTTGCACGAGGGAACCGCGCCAGAAAAGTTCCCAGCGAGATTTTTGAGATTGTCCTAAAACAACTTGTGTAATCAGGTATTTGTGAGCGGTGTCTGCGATCGTTTGAGCAACATCTGTACTAGTTACTCGTAAAAATATCCCATTAAATTGACGACAAATATTTTCACAAGTTTCTATATGTATACTTTCTTCTTTAGTTAAAAAACGGGCTGGTGGAGTTACAAATAAAGCATAAAGACGGGCGTGTAATTGAGTAGCAATTCTTGCGCCTCTTCGCAATAATTGAATTGAGTTAGGATAGGTGGAAATGCAAACTAAAACTCGCTCATGAACGGTGCAATATCTATCGGTTGGGCTGGCGGTAACGGCATCTTGTTCGATGTTATCTGCTACTTCTCGTAAAGCTAATTCTCTTAAGGCGACTAAGTGACGACGTTGAAAGAAATTCAGTAAAGCTTGTTCAATTTTATCTGAGGCGTAAATCTTGCCTTCTTTTAATCTTTCTTGTAGGGTTTCTGGGGTGACATCGATAACTACTACTTCGTCTGCTTCGTCTAAAATGCGATCGGGAATTCGCTCTCTAACAACTATACCAGTAATTTTAGCAACTAAATCATTGAGACTTTCTAAATGTTGAATATTAACTGTTGAATTTACATTGATTCCGGCAGATATAAGTATTTCTACATCTTGGTAACGTTTTTGTCTAAGTGAACCTGGTACATTAGTATGAGCTAATTCATCAACTAAAACTAATTGTGGTTGACGAGCAATAATGGCATCTGTATCCATTTCTTTTAAGGTAATGCCATTGTGGATAATTTCTTTAGTGGGAACTACTTCCAAATCTATTGCTTTTTCGGCTGTTTCTTCTCTTCCATGAGTTTCTAATAATCCAATTACAACATCAATCCCTTCTGCTTTTAATTGATGAGCTTCTTCTAACATTCGGTAAGTTTTACCCACGCCAGGAGCCATACCAATATATATTTTATGTTTGCCCCTACGTTGGGAATTTAATTGATAGAAAATCTCACTGGAATGAATCATAATTTTTTGGTATTTAGTAATTGAAATAGGGATAAAGTAACAAAAACTTTTCTACTTTATCCTTTAGGTAGTTTATCGACTCACGGGTATATTATCCAACGCTATGTTTAATTTTAAGACGTTGACTCCTGGTTCTCCAAAAATTCCTAAAAATCTGCCATCAGTATTTTTAGTAATTAGAATTTCTACTTGGTTGGGATTTAGCGATCGCACTTTTGCCACTCTAGCAATTTGAGCTTTAGCTGATTCTACACTAATATGAGGATCTAAACTAGAGCCAGAAGTATAAATTAAATCTCCTGCTGGTGGAATTCCAGCTTGTTTCAAACGATTGATTTCTGGTTCAATTCTTTTAATTAAATCGGGATTACTAGGAGCCAAATTACTAGCACCAGAAGTCCCAGTTCTTTGGGTAATATTTTCTGGCTTTGTTGGCTCAAATTCTTGTTTAGTAAAACTACTGTAATTCGTAGTACTAGAGCGACTCCAAAAGTATCTTTCTTCAGTAAAAGGTTGACCGATTAAAGCTGAACCAACTACCTGTCCTTGGGAATTATTAATGATGCTACCATTGGCTTGGTATTGTAGAGGTGGTAATAAACCTACTATTAACATAACTGCTGGATAAAGGATAGCTGTTAATATCCACAATACCAAAGTAACACGAATTGCCCGCAAACTTTCTCTAATCATTTTAAAAACGCTCCGGTTGAAAAATGACAACAAATAAATAAATAGAAAGACCAAAAGTTAATAAGCCTAATAAACCGATCGCCCAAGCCGAACTTCGCTCAATTTCCCCACCTGCCGCCCCATAAACAGCAGGAGCAATTATTAAGTTCAAGCACATTCCTAAAAAAATTAAACTTGACCAAGGTCTTCTCCGTAATTGAATATGTGCCAACTCAATCAATGCTGGTAAATTCATCATTTTTACCTCTATTTTTTTAAACTAAGCCTACAGCAGAAATCAAAACATCAATGACTTTAATTGCAATGAAAGGTGCAACAACTCCACCCAAACCATAAAGCAAAATATTCCGTTGCAAAAGTTGATTAGCAGTCAAAGGTCTAAATTTTACTCCTCTAAGTGCTAAAGGAATTAAAGCAGGAATAATTAAAGCGTTATAAATTAACGCCGATAACACCGCAGATTGAGTACTTACTAACCCCATAACATTCAAAGTTTGCAAACCCGCCGCCGCAAAAATTACTGGCAGAATTGCGAAATACTTAGCGATATCATTAGCAACTGAAAAAGTAGTTAAAGCCCCACGAGTAATTAATAATTGTTTGCCAATTGTCACCAAATCAATTAGCTTTGTAGGGTCAGAATCTAAATCAACCATATTTGCGGCTTCTTTCGCCGCTTGAGTTCCAGAATTCATTGCCAAACCCACATTTGCTTGGGCTAAAGCTGGCGCATCATTAGTACCATCTCCCGTCATTGCTACTAATTTTCCCTCAGCTTGTTCTCTTTGAATTACAGCAATTTTGTCTTCAGGAGTTGCTTCGGCAATAAAGTCATCTACCCCCGCTTCTTGGGCAATTACAGAAGCAGTAATTCGGTTATCTCCGGTTAACATAACTGTACGCACACCCATGCGTCGTAGTTGTTCAAATCTTTCCCGAATCCCTGGTTTTATGATGTCTTTGAGATAAATAACTCCGTAAATATCGCCATTTTGACAAACAGCTAAAGGTGTTCCCCCAAGGCGAGAAACTCTTTCATAAGCTTGGTCTAAATCTGCTGCTAATTTGCCTCCACGAGAGCGAACAAATCCTTTAATTGCATCTACAGCGCCCTTTCTAATTTCTCTACCATCTGGTAAATCTGTGCCACTCATTCGCGTTTTTGCAGAAAATTCAATTCCTTCGGCTTGAGTGCGATCGAAATCTACTTCTGCACCCAATCTTTCCGCTAATCTAACTATCGATTTTCCTTCCGGCGTTTCATCAAAAACACTAGCAGCTAAGGCAACACCAGCAACATCTTCTAAAGAATGACCATTAACCGGAATGAACTCTTCTGCGAGGCGATTTCCTAAAGTAATTGTCCCGGTTTTATCTAACACTAAAGTATTAACATCGCCGCAAGCTTCAACCGCCCTTCCCGAAGTAGCAACCACATTAAATTGAGCAACTCTATCCATTCCCGCAATCCCAATTGCACTCAACAAACCGCCAATTGTAGTCGGAATTAAAGCTACTAAAAGGGCAATTAAAATCGCCACGCTGACCGGATTTTTTACATAATTAGCAACAGGAGGAAGAGTCGCTACGACGATGAGAAATACTTGAGTTAAAACCGCTAATAAAACAGTTAAAGCAATTTCATTCGGTGTTTTGCTACGTTCTGCGCCTTCTACTAAGGCAATCATTCTGTCAATAAATCCTTTTCCAGGGTCAGCTGTTACCCTAATTGTTAGTTCATCGGAAATAATTTTTGTACCTCCTGTAACGGAACTAGCAATATCAGAACCAGGTTCTTTTAAAACTGGTGCAGATTCTCCGGTAATTGCTGATTCATCTACAGAAGCAACCCCGGAAATTACTTCTCCATCAGCCGGAATAATATCGCCAGCAATTACTTTAACTATATCGCCTCGACGCAAAGTTGTAGAACTGACTTCTTGAATTTTGCCATCAGGAGAAAGTTTTTTGGCAATTGTATCTGATTTAGTAGAACGTAGGGCATCTGCTTGGGCTTTTCCTCTGCCTTCAGCAACTGCTTCAGCGAAGTTGGCAAATACTAATGTGAAAAACAAAATTACCGTAATTAAGCCATTGAAAAACCGTAAATTTTCCCCTGGTACATTGCCAAACAAATAAGGATTAATGGTTAATAAGGCGGTGATAATTGTTCCAATCCAAACTACAAACATCACCGGATTTCTTACTTGTACACGAGGGTCAAGTTTGACGAAAGAATCGCGAATTGCCCTTTGATAAATCCCTTTAGTATCTACTTTTGGTGTGTGGCGGCGCGAGTCTCTTCTGCCTTGGGGTGTACGTCTGGGTTTAGAAGTAGAATTGCTCATTTTTCGTGATTACTTAATTGTTAATTATTCCTGGAATTTTTGGATAAGTTTGAGGTTTAGATTCCTTTAGCTAGTTGGAAACCTTCTGCGATCGGACCTAGTGCTAAAATTGGGAAGAATGTTAAAACTCCTAAAATCAAAATTACGCCAGCTGTCACACTAGTAAATAAAACTGTGTCAGTTCTTAAAGTACCCGTAGTTTCTGGTACTGGTTGTTTGTTTTTCATGTTATCTGCTAGTAACAAAAGCGCAATAATTGGAATGTAACGTCCTCCCAAAAGGCTGACACTAGCACTTAAATTCCACCACAATGTATTGTCTCCTAAACCTTCAAAACCAGAACCGTTATTAGCTGTTGCTGAAGCATATTCGTAAACTACTTGAGAAATTCCGTGAAAACCAGGGTTACTAATTCCAGCTAAAGCATCGGGAAAAGCTAAAGTAATTGCACTGGGAATTAACACCAAAATCGGGTGAATTAAGAGAATCACACTGGCTAAAACAATTTCTCTTTTTTCAATCTTTCTACCTAAAAATTCCGGTGTACGTCCGACCATTAACCCAGTCACAAATACAGATAAAATTAGAAAAACAAAAAGGTAAGCTGTACCCGTTCCTTGACCTCCCCAAATAATTTGTAAAAATAAGTTGAACAGAGTAGAAAAGCCACCAGGAGGCATTAAAGAATCGTGCATTCCGTTAACTGCACCACACATTGTTCCTGTAGTTACTATTGCCCAAAGTGCAGTTTCAACCCAACCGAATCTAACTTCTTTTCCTTCTAAATTTGGTTGTTGTCCACCTAAAAGGGTGTTAACTAAGGGATTACCTTGATATTCGCCAATGGCGCTAATTCCAACTAGTAAAATAAAGATTGCAAACACCATCCAAAACAGTAACCAAGCTTGTTTTGTGTTATTAGCAAATATCCCGTAAGTGTAAATCAACGCTGCGGGAATGCTAATCATGGCTATGGTTTCTATTAAATTGGTTAAAGGATTAGGATTTTCAAAGGGATGAGCAGAGTTAATGCCGAAAAATCCGCCGCCATTTTCTCCTAATTGTTTAATAAATTCAAAGCTGGCTACTGGCCCTCTGGCTATTACTTGAATGTTACCTTCTAAAGTAGTAGTTGTAGCTGGGCCTGCTAAGGTATCTGGTACACCAAGAATTAGTAATAACAATGCACCCACTAAAGAAATTGGTAGCAAAATTCGGGTGATAGATTTAATTAAATCTACAAAAAAATTGCCTAATGTTCTACCTGTTAATCCTCGAATAAAAGCAATTCCTACTGCTAATCCTGTTGCCGCAGATGTGAACATTAAAAAGCCAAGACATACTGTTTGACTCAGGTAGCTTAAAGTTGTTTCTCCTGAATAATGCTGTTGGTCTGTATTAGTTAAAAATGAGATGGTTGTATGCAATGCTAAATCCCAACTTGGTGCGCTTAAGTTTGTGATATTTAGGGGCAACACTCCTTGTAACATCAGGATTAAATAAACAAAAATTCCCATGAATAGGTTGCTGTAAAGTATTGCCCTGGTATATTGCCAACCTGTCATGTCTTCTTTATGACGAATGCCACTCAGGTTATAAATAAATTGCTCTGCTGGGGTAATTATGGGGTCTAAAAATGTTTTTTTACCCAAGAATACTCGCGCTATATAGCTTCCCAAAAATGGGGTAATGATTATTACAATTATGAGAGTTAACGCAATTTGTAGAAAGCCTTGCCACATAAATGTTTACCAAATTATGATGCTCAATCTAGTTAACAAAAAATTTTACCACTGGAATAGTTCTTGTTCTTCAGAATCCGGTTTTTTGGCTAAGTTACAGCTTATACCTGACCAGGAAATTGGATGGTGTTTTCTGAGAGTAAACTCTAGCTCTGGTGCATTTGCGCCATTAACTGATAGAGCTAATACATTATCTCCACAATTAATTGTTGGTTCGCTACTGGCTAAAATCAATTCATTTGCCCTGATGATTCCTAAACAAAAACAATGGTTGGGTAACTTAATTGCGGATAATGGTAAACCACAATAACAACTGTTAAATTGAATTGTTACTTGAATTAACCTGGGTTTCATCTTTTCTTTAGTTAATTTAGATTCTATAACAATCTTTCATTATTTAACACCTATTTAACATCAGATTAGTGATAGAAGTTTACTTCTAGTTAGCTATTAAAGTTTATATATATTTTGTTTATATGTTTTTTATAGCTTTCCGTTGCAGTCTATATTTACAGTTATAAGTAAATCTATATCTGCAAGTATAGTTGTAATTGGTTCTATAGTTTTACGCTAAGATAATTAGGAAATATCCAAGGACGCTCAAGGTTCATACTAAATACTAAAGAAATAAAGATAATAAGTAATCATATTTATAATGAGCAATGAAAGCAAATATTTTTACCAGAAATGACCGTAGAAATACTTGGGTGATGATTGCGATCGCATTTGCGATCGTCATATCCTTAGAATATGCCACACCCTCGGAATATGTATTTGGCTACCTTTATACAGGGCCAATTTTATTGACTAATTATCGTTTAGGAAGAAAGGCAAATTTACAAGTCACGTTAACCGCTTCAGTGTTAACATTATTAAATTTAGTCATACCTCCCGAACAGTTTTCGTTACCTACTTTGGCAAATCGGTTAATTGCAGTATTGGCACTTTTGGTAACGGGGTGGTTAAGCGATCGCATTCGTCATTATCAAGAAGCAATTGCTAATCAGCAAACTCAATTACTTTACCAAACACGATTAGCTAGTATGCGAGAAGATTTTGTTTCGACGCTGACTCATGATTTAAAAACTCCCCTTTTGGGGGCTATTGAAACAATAAAATCTTTTCAAAGAGGGCAATTTGGCGAATGTAGTTTTGCTCAACGTAAAGTATTAGAAATGATGATCCGTTCTCATCAATCAACGCTACAATTAGTCCAAACTCTCTTAGATATTTATCACTACGATTCAGAAGGGTTAAAACTGCAACTAACACCAGTCAATCTGGGATCGTTAGTCGAAGAAGTAATCGCTACTTTGACAGAATTAGCGGCTTCTCGTCGCGTGCATATTACACTTAATTATGGAACATCAAATTTTCGCCAAAACTTGTGGGTAAATGGAGATGCTTTACAATTACAGCGTGTATTTACTAATCTCTTAATTAATGCCATTAATCATTCTCCTCGTGGCGGTAAAATCAACGTGATTTTGGAAAGTGATTCCCATCAACAAGTAGTGAAAATTTTAGATAGTGGACAAGGAATACCCACAGATGAACTTGCCCACTTGTTCGAGCGATTTTACCAAGGAAGTAGCGATCGCCAAAGTCAAGGTTCTGGGCTAGGCTTATATCTAAGTCGGCAAATAATTGCGGCACATGGCGGTAAAATTTGGGCAGAAAACCTTTTTCCTTCCGGTGCTTTATTTGGTTTTCGACTCCCAACTTCCCCAGTAACTTCGGAAAATTCGTGATGAAACCTGCACCTTTGCGGATACTTTTAGTCGAGGATGATGAACTATTTCGCCTGGGTTTGTATATGCGCCTGCAACAGGAACCAGGAATAGAAGTAGTAGCAGAAGCCACCGATGGCGAAACGGCTGTAGAATTAGCAAATCAATATCCCTTAGATGTCGTACTCTTAGATGTTGGATTACCGGGAATTGGCGGCGTGGAAGCTTGTCGCCGTATCAAAGAACAACACTCACAATTGCCGATTTTAGTTTTAACTTCCCATTCCCAAAAACCCTTGATCGAACGCTTAATTGCCGCAGGAGCTCAAGGATATTGTCTTAAAGGTATTGAAGCAGAAGTTTTAATTTTGGCGCTGCGTTCAGTCGCCGCAGGTGCGTCTTGGTGGGATCAAACGGTTACTGCCGAAATTCGCGCTGCCTTTGCTGCAAATCCACCTTCAGATGCAAAATCATCAGAAGTGTTAATTAATCCACTGACTCAGCGAGAACAGGAAATCTTGGCGCTGATAGCGGCGGGAAAAAGTAACCAGGAAATTGCGGAACTCTTATACATTACAATTGGCACCGTGCGAGTTCATGTTCATGCAATTTTACAAAAATTAGAAGTGCGCGATCGCACTCAAGCCGCAGTTTTAGCAATTCAGAAAGATTTAGTCGCCGCAGAACTTTTGGCAAAACACTAGCTTTTCTTTTCGATGACGATATCATAAGTCTTAATCTGCGAAAAGCAGCTACGGCTCCAAATTCACATTTTTTAGTTCATGTCAATGATTAAAAATACTTATTTTTTCATCAACCTGTTAACTGCGGCTGTTACTGGTATCACTTTGAGTCATGCTTCACCAGCGTTATCTGAGTCAAGTTGGCCCAAACAGGGAACAAATCAGTCAACAATTGAGAGTGTAGTTGCTCAATCACAAAACAAGGAACAAGCTCAAGATTACTATGAACAGGGCATTTCTTTGCAACAGCAAGGTAAATTGGACGAAGCGATCGCAAAATACCAAAAAGCCCTGAATTTGAATCCCAAGTTAGCAGCAGCGCATTTGAATATGGGAGTAGCGTTAGCAACTCAAGGTAAAGATGCAGAAGCAATGGCAGCTTATCGAACAGCCCTAACTATTCAACCAAAAATGGCAGAAGCTCATTATAACCTGGGCAATATGCTAGTACAACAAGAAGATTTTATCGCTGCCGAAAAAGAGTATAAAGCAGCAATTAAAATTAATCCCAACTACGCCAAAGCTCATTACAATTTAGGCAACGTCCTCGCCCAAAAAGGACAAATAGAAGCAGCTATTCAACAGTGGCAAACAACGATTCGTCTTCAGCCGGATTTTGCCGAAGCTTATGCCAACTTAGGTTTAATAATGAATCGTTCTGGTCAAAAAGACCAAGCGATTGAAGCCTTTAAAAAAGCCAGAGATTTGTTTAAAGCCCAAGGAAACCAAGAAGCAGCAGAAGAGATCGATCGAATGCTCCAACGGTTGTGGAGTAGTCCCACAGGCGTTGCTTAAAAAATTGATAATTCAACTCTAAAATCTGACATAGTTGGGAAAAATTAAGAGGTGGCAAAAAAGTTGCAAAAAAGTTACCTTGCCAAATTGAGTTTATATGTAGGTTGTTGCCTTTTGGGTTTTTGTTTGACAATCTTGAGTAATCCGCTTTTCTTTCCTGATGGTTTTGCTCAAGCCTTAATGCCGAAACAAACTAATAATAATCAAGTTCTAATAGCCCAAAATCAAATACCATCCCCTGCGAGAATTTCTAATTCTACCCGCTTAGAATGTAACCAAACTCTCCAAGGTAGACTCTCATTAAGCGATCACCGATTTCAGGGTAGGAATTTTCTAAAATACGTATTCAATGGGCAAAAAGATCAATTAATTCGAGTTAGTTTAGTTGGAGGTAGTCCTAATCAAAGACCTAGCAATACATTACAGGTCAATCCATTATTACTTAACCCTGTACTGATACTATATGCTCCTAATGGTCAGATGGTAGATCAACAACCTAAACAGGAAAATTTAATTGATGCAGTAATTAGAACAAAATTACCTACTACTGGCACTTATAACCTACTAGTTACCAGTGCAACTCCCGGTACAGTTGGACGATTTAGCCTCACTTATCAACAACTAAAAACAGACGGAACGAGTACGTCTAGTTGTCCAGCTTAAGGTGCAAAGGAGATGGAGAGACAAGGGGGCAAGGGGATAAGGGGATGGGTTGAAATTGAAATATTTAACTATCTATTCTCTTCTACTCCCCCCACCTCCCAACCTCTTCCTCCCAGAAGTAGAAATGGGGAAATGGTAAGATTTACCATTTCCCCATTTTTGATTACTACACCCGTTCTTGTTTTGTTGAATGAAATCGTCTTTTTTCTCACTTATTGATAAAACCTTATGTTGTAGATGCGAAAACTTTCCTCAATCTCAGTTTAAGCTTCTTGAGATTTAGGATTTTTTTTGCGTAATTTGCTAGCAGTCAAGGTAGCGCCAATCAGTGCCAAACCGCCCAGAGTAGTAGGTTCAGGTACAGTAGCAGGGGAAAGCGCAGATTTATCGAATTGGAAGGCAATAGTTTGCGTACCTTTGAATTTTGTAGCATCATAGCCAGTGGCGAGTAATTGCTGCGTTAAAGCCCCCTGTGCCAAGAAAGTGATTCCACCAAGATATTTTCCAGAAGCAATTTCGTTGAGATTAAATGTTTTGTTCTGTCCGTTATTAGTAAAGTAGTTCTTGGTCAAATCGCCATAACCTACAGTACCACCACCTTGTTTCACCTGAGTTTCGTAAGAAATCCATCCATCTCCATCCATTCCACCATATCCAACAGTGTAACCATCCTTAATATCAGTAACAGTTTTAGCCTGAACGCCGCCATAAACACCCAACTGTGTTACGCCAGAAGCATTTGCGCTAGCAAAGCGAATACCAAATAAATCTCCGCTTTGCATGGCTGGTAAAAAGTTTTTACCCGACATATTCAAGAACAAATCACCATATCCAATTTGACCGCCTGCAACCCCAGATTCAGCTTGTCCGGTTAATAGCATATTACTATTGATGGCGATAATAACGCTGGTAGCGGTTTCTTTAAAAGCCATACCGGAGAAATCATAAGGATTTGTTTTTCCAGGGGCAGAGCCAACCCAGTAATTGCCATTCATTCCATCTGTGTTGGAATCAAACGCATATTGCCAGCCATTAGCATCAACTGGATTTTTCCCTGTAACAAGACCTTCAGTGTCATTCAAACATTCAAAAGATAAACTTAATGCAGTTCCCGGTTTTAAATCGAAGGCAGAGGCAGCTTTTCCAGTAACGGAAATAATACTAACAGTGGCAACGAGGGTTTTCAGTAAGGTTGAAGCAACGCGAGTTTTCATTTCTTTGTCCTGCTCTTATTTTTTGTCCTTATGTTTATAAATTTAGTCTTTTCATTGTGAAGATACAAAGATACAGTAACAGTTTTTTTTGCGAAGATATGATAAATTTTTTCAGCTGGAATGAGAACTTATTTCCGTAAATTCTGTTAGAAAAAAATCGGTATTTTTAGCATGATTTTGCACTTTCAGTGATAATTGAAAACCAAAATCAGTAAATTTTCTAGTTATATTTGATGCGTCTCTATTTTGTTCTATTTGATCCTAATGCAGGGAAACTCTTACAATAGTTAAATTTTTCCAAAATCAAACTTAGCGAAAAAGAAAAACTAAAGGGAGTGATTCCCAGTAAAATCACGCAATTATTACACTTAATCCCATTTTCCTTTAATTGTGCTATGTGAGCAGGGGAGATAGGTAGATGGGTAGATGGAGGGAAAGAGTCCAAATACCTCTTCTACTCCCCCACTTCTTCCCAGTCCCTAGTTCCCCAATCGCTAATCAGATCATATTTATGGGGTCAACATCGATCGTCAAACTAACCGACTTCGGGCATAAATCGCGCAACTCATTAAAGTTAGGCAAATCCACAATTATATTTGGTGGTAATTTGAGGAGAATTTGCCAATAATATCGATTAGCTATTCGCATAATACTAGCGGGTGCTGGCCCTAAAATTTCATAGCTATTACTATTTTCTGGGGGACGCAACCAACCTGCTAACATTTGGGCAGCTTCTTGAACTTCTACGGAATTTATACTGTTTAATTGGATGAGAATCAACCGACCATAAGGAGGATAATTTGATTCTG
This sequence comes from [Phormidium] sp. LEGE 05292, assembly GCF_015207735.1. Taxonomy (GTDB): domain Bacteria; phylum Cyanobacteriota; class Cyanobacteriia; order Cyanobacteriales; family Aerosakkonemataceae; genus Floridanema. Next base: position 817 of record NZ_JADEWG010000114.1, on the reverse strand, counting down.
CTCTTTGGGGTAATTCTGTCTCGATAAATGACTGGAAATCATGTTTTTTAACTGCTTGAATTACCGAATGTTCGGGGGTGTAAGTTTGCAGGATTACTCGACCGGGGTCATCGCCTCGACCTGCGCGACCTGCTACTTGAGTTAAGGTTTGAAATGTTCTTTCTGTAGCACGATAATCGGATAAATGTAATAAACCATCGGCGGCGACTATTCCGACTAAAGTAACTTGGGAAATATCTAACCCTTTGGTGAGCATTTGTGTTCCTACTAATAAGTCAGCTTCGCCATTGGTAAATTGTGTGAGTAAAGTCCGATGAGATCCCTTAGTACGAGTGGTGTCACTGTCAAACCGAATGACTCGCAATTGGGGAAATAACTTTCTTAATTCTTCTGCTACTTTTTGAGTTCCGCTACCAAAGAATTTTAAATAGGGAGAATTACATTCTGGGCAATTTTCGGGATGAGAACGGATGAAATTGCAGTAATGACAGCGTAAAATTTCTGGCGCTCTTTCTTCTATGTGATGGTAGGACAAAGACACATCACAGTTGGGACATTCAATAACATATCCACAACTGCGACAAGAGACAAAGGTGCTATGTCCGCGACGATGAATAAATAAAATTCCCTGTTTTTTTTGGGTTTGTAATTGTTCTAAAGCTTCTTGGAGCGATCGACTAAAAATAGACTTATTCCCCTCGCGCAATTCTTGACGCATATCCACAACTTCCACAGGTGGTAATGGTCGAGATTGAATGCGTTCGGAAAGGGAAAGGTAATGTTTGGGGGACTGGGAAGAAGTGGGGGGGCTTCCGTG
>NZ_JADEWG010000113.1 GCF_015207735.1 [Phormidium] sp. LEGE 05292 | reverse complement strand
CATCTCCCCATTCCCTTGCGTCCCTTCATATCGGTAAACTACGAAATGGTATCCTCAGACCTTCTAATAAATCATGAGTGTAGTAAGCCAAGTTATTCTCAAAGCCGACGACGAACTTCGTTATCCCAGCACCGGGGAACTGTCTGCAATCAAAGAGTTTTTTCAAACAGGCTTAATGCGGACAAACATTGCCGCTACCCTAGCCGAAAATGAAAAAAAGATTGTTCAAGAAGCCAGCAAACAACTATGGCAGAAACGTCCTGACTTCATTGCGCCCGGTGGCAATGCCTACGGACAACGCGAACGCGCCCTCTGTCTGCGAGACTATGGCTGGTACTTACGCCTAGTTACTTATGGTATTCTCGCTGGTGACAAAGAACCAATTGAAAAAATTGGTTTAATTGGCGCACGCGAAATGTACAACTCTCTGGGTGTACCCGTTCCTGGCATGGCAGAAGCCATTCGTTGTCTCAAAAAAGCTTCCTTAGCACTTTTGAGCGAAGCCGAAGCTGCCGAAGCTACACCTTACTTTGATTACCTCATTCAGGGGATGTCTTAATCTTCAACCTTAGCGTTGAAAGTAAGACCCGACTCTGTTAATTTTAATCTGTTTCCCCACCCTTGTTGGTGTTTCCTAGCTTCAAAAATGTTAGAACGCTGACAAAAGGTGGGGAAATTTTATTCTTAATAACTTAGTTAATTTACGGAAAAATATTGACAATAAAAAACCGACAGTTACTTGTTTCTACTGTCGGCTGGTTGTGTGTTCCCTGTCGATGACTCGGCTAGAGTTCAGTTGTTTGTAGTATGGCTGTTCAAAAAAGCTTTTATAGCGATCATAATCATCTTTAACCTGTGATATCGATCACTATCTAAAAGCCTTCAATACGTAGGGCAAAATTGAGCGATATGCCTACGGCACGCTGACGCGATCGCACTTTTCATTGATTAGTAAATTCCTTGGCGATCGCTATTTCATTAAATAGCAAATAAAAATGCGATCGCTTTTCCATTTCTTGATTAACAAAACTGCGATCGCACTTTTCATTGATTAGTAAATTCCTTGGCGATCGTTGAATATTTGGTGTATTACTCCATTGAGAACGACTGACTTTTACAGAGATAATTGGTGCCATTAAACCATTATTGTCACAAGTAACCATAACAGAAGCGTCATTAACTAAAATGTCACTGTCAAAACTGCGTTGAACAGCTGCTCTGGCTATTGCTTCGGCTCTACGAACAATGGTTTGATTATTTTTACGAAAGCTTACAATTAACCACAACACCGCCATCGGCACCTATCCCCAAACGCAAGTCAGTCGTTACCATTGACCTGGAAGCTTTGATCGATCGCGATAAGCTAGAACTAGCAGCAGAACTAATCCACAACGTTTTACAAGAAACCTAGCTATCGGAAAACAATGGAAACTGAGCAACAAGACATAACATTACTTGAAGAAGCAGAACGTCGAGTTTTAACAATCGCCAACGAATAAAAAACATCACCCAACCTAAATTGATCGTGGCTAATCCAAAGGTTGTCTAATCACATTTCCAATTCCATATCTACGTTTAATTTCTGCTCTCCACAACTCACTAGAAGGTCTGCTTCCAGTTGCACCAAATCGATTAGTTACTGGAGTGGGAGCACTGTCTATGTCATAAGTTCTTTTAATTGCAGCACGCCAACGTTCACTGGCAAATTTGCGTCCAGAATTGCTATATCTGTTAAATCTATTAGTAACCGGAGTTGGATAATTTCCAATTCCATATCTTCTTTTAATTTCCGCTCGCCATAATGTCGAAGATGGTCTAACGCCTGTAGCACCAAACCTATTAGTTACCGGAGTCGAATAATTTCTTATCGGAACTCTTCTTATATTATTGTCTATTTGTGCTACTGAATTTCCAGATTTATTAGCTCTATTTCCTAAACGATTTTTGAACTGCGATCGCTTATTGACTATGATATATTTACTATTCGATGGCACTTGCCTGACTACTAAATTAGTTTGTTTACTTGCAGGAGTGCGATAATTAGTGCGGTATTTCTGCTTCGTTGGCGATCGCTGACTGATTCGTTCAGTGTTATAAACCCTAGAACGCGCCTCTGTTGGCAAATTAGACTTGACAATCAATGCCACAGATACCGTTAACACTGATGCCACGATGCCAGCTATAACTCTACGATTAATCAGATTGCGAAGAGGAAACATCACACTTAGGCGATAAAAACCTAAACTATTCTACAGAATAAAGTTACGATTATCGGGATTTTTTACTAAAGTTTTCAAATCGTCGCATAAAAAAAGAAAAACTGTCTTAAACAGCAAAATTCTCTAAAGATAAGTTGAAAATTGCTAAAATTTTTCTAATTTAAACGGCTAATCGGTGCAATCAATCGATAAAATTATAACCTGTGCCTACTGTGCAAGGTTCCATGTCTACTAACACACCCTTTTCTCCTGAAGAAATCGCCTCCGAAGGTCTAAAACCCGAAGAATACCAAGAAATAGTTAACCGTCTAGGTCGCCATCCTAACAAAGCAGAGTTAGGAATGTTCGGCGTAATGTGGTCAGAACACTGTTGTTACAAGAATTCCCGACCCTTACTGAAACAGTTTCCCACAAGTGGCGATCGTATCCTCGTCGGCCCAGGAGAAAACGCCGGAGTAGTAGACTTAGGCGACGGACAAAGACTAGCCTTTAAAATCGAATCCCACAACCACCCCTCCGCCGTCGAACCCTTCCAAGGCGCAGCCACAGGCGTTGGCGGCATTCTCCGTGATATCTTTACAATGGGTGCGCGTCCCATAGCCGTATTAAACTCCCTCCGCTTCGGTTCCTTAGAAGATGCCAAGACTCGGAGAATATTTAGCGGCGTAGTCGCAGGTATAGCACACTATGGTAACTGCCTAGTCGCAGACGAAACATTTATCTGGCGTGACAAAGATGGAGTACATTTTGATACGATCGGTAACTTTGTTGAATCACGCTTACCAGCAGGCAAAACTACCGCAGAATTAGATACTAACAACTCAGTTGAAACCCTTTCCGTAGATCCCGACACCTTAGAAAGTTGTTGGCAACCAGTACGCCGCATCTTCAAAAGACGTACTAATAAGTTAGTAACTATCAAGACAAGTTTAGACAGTAAGATTACGGTAACGCCTGATCATCCTAGCTTCATCCAGCGTAACGGTAATTGGGATATTCTTCCAGCACAATCATTAAGCATTGGTGATGAAATACCTGTACTGACAAAATTTCTGAATCTGGAAAAGCAGGAAGTTGTTTTTAGTGAAGAACGTACCGTCGAGTTAGCTACAGCTTTAACTCGCGACAACGGAACAAAGTACTCTTTCCCTCGTTTTCGCCAATCATCAAATGATGTAGCAGTTGTCAAAATTAAAAGCATCGAAACTCACTCGGTTGAGGAATGCGATGTCTATGATGTTGAAGTAGACAACACTCACCTTTTTGTCACTACTTCTGGCATTGTCACTCATAATTGCGTCGGAGTACCCACCATTGGTGGCGAAGTTTACTTTGACCCTGCTTATTCGGGAAATCCCTTAGTCAATGCAATGGCAATGGGATTAATGGAAACTCCCGAAATTGTTAAATCTGGTGCAAACGGCATTGGCAATCCCGTGTTATATGTTGGTTCTACGACTGGACGGGATGGCATGGGAGGCGCGAGTTTTGCCAGCGCGGAACTGAGTGATGCTTCAATGGACGATCGACCAGCCGTGCAAGTAGGCGACCCATTCATGGAAAAATCTTTAATAGAAGCTTGTTTAGAAGCATTCAAAACAGGTGCAGTTGTCGCCGCACAAGATATGGGTGCAGCCGGAATCACCTGTTCAACTTCCGAAATGGCAGCTAAAGGTGGGGTAGGCATTGAATTAGATTTAGATAAAATTCCCGTGCGGGAAACAGGCATGATTCCCTACGAATATCTATTATCTGAATCCCAAGAAAGAATGTTATTTGTTGCACACAAAGGCAGGGAACAAGAATTAATAGATATCTTTCATCGTTGGGGTTTACAAGCAGTTGTTGCCGGAACAGTAATCGAAGAACCTATTGTGAGAATTCTGTTTCAAGGGAAAGTTGCCGCGGAAATTCCAGCGACAGCTTTGGCAGATAACACGCCAATTTATCACCGAGGATTGTTACCGGAACCCCCAGAATATGTGCAAAAAGCTTGGGAATGGAACCCAGACTCTCTCCCGGTTTCTACAAGTCAAGGAATTGAAATTTCTGGCAAATTCCAAACTTGGAATGATGTCCTTTTGACTTTGTTAGATACTCCTTCTATTGCTTCAAAACGTTGGGTTTATCGCCAATACGATCATCAAGTGCAGAACAATACAGTTTTGTTCCCTGGTGGCGCAGATGCCGCAGTTGTTAGAGTTCGTCCTTTAGAAGGTGAGGTAAATCCGGCAGTTTTAAATAAAGGTGTAGCGGCAACAGTTGACTGTAATTCCCGTTACGTTTACCTTAATCCTTACGAAGGTGCAAAAGCAGTTGTTGCCGAAGCAGCGAGAAATTTGAGTTGTGTTGGTGCAGAACCTGTTGCTGTTACTGATAACCTGAATTTTGGTAGTCCCGAAAAACCTGTGGGTTATTGGCAATTAGCAGAAGCTTGTCGAGGCATTGCCGAAGCTTGTAAAGAGTTTAAAACGCCTGTAACTGGCGGGAATGTTTCGCTTTACAATGAAACTTTAGATAGTGAAGGAAATCCCCAACCTATTTACCCAACTCCAGTAATCGGAATGGTGGGAATAATTTCCGATCTTACTAAAATTTGCGGTCAAGGTTGGCAAAGTGAAGGCGATGTTATCTATGTTTTGGGATTACCAATAGAATCCAAAATCGAAAATCCAAAATCTAAAATCGTTCTGGGTGCTTCGGAATATTTGGCAGCAATTCACGGTATTGTTGCTGGTAAACCCCCAGAAGTAGATTATGATTTGGAACGGATTGTGCAAGCTGCTTGTCGAGAAGGTATTAGTAAAGGTTGGGTACGTTCTGCCCATGATTGTGCGGAGGGAGGTTTAGCTGTTGCGTTGGGGGAAGCTTGCATCAGTGGTAACTTAGGCGCGGAAATTAATTTAGGAGTTTCTGCGGAACAAAATCAGCGTTGGGATAATCTTCTGTTTGGTGAAGGTGGTGCGAGAATTTTAGTTTCGGTCTTGCAAGATCGGACCGAAATTTGGGAATCATATTTACATGAAGCATTAGGCTCAAATTGGCAAAAGATTGGCAGGGTGGGAAAAACCAATCACAATTTACGGATTCTCACATCTGACAATACCCCATTAATTGACGTTAGCATTGCAGTGGCAGGCGATCGCTATTCCCATGCAATTGAACGTCGTCTAGCAGTTTAGTCAACAAGTCTTACTCAACTGGCAAAAGCCTTTCTTGTCTGATTCCTATCGAGCCTGAAACTACCAGAAAACAATGCGTGAGCAAAATTAGCGGAATAATTTCCGGCAAAACTACTTTTAGCAGCTGAGTTCACTTTGCTAAAGCTATCATCTTTTAACAATGCTATTGTTAAGAAGATATTAAGTTAAGTTAACTCTCGTTAAATTTTTTGCTTTCATCGCCTCTATCTGATTCTGTATCTCAAACTTAGGAGCCAAACCGTAGCATGATTCCCAACCATTCCCTAGACTCTGAAGAGTATCCTGCTGACATCAATCAAAATCGTCCAGATAAGCCCGAAGAAGCTTGTGGCGTTTTTGGCATCTACGCCCCAGAAGAAGATGTCGCCAAACTTACTTACTTTGGGCTGTATGCTTTGCAACATCGAGGTCAAGAATCAGCAGGAATTGCCACTTTTGACGGCGAACAAGTGCATCTACATAAAGAGATGGGGTTGGTTTCTCAAGTCTTCAGTGAAACAATTCTGAATGAACTGCCTGGTACTTTAGCGGTCGGTCACACACGCTACTCGACAACAGGTTCCAGTCGGGTGGTCAATGCTCAACCAGCAGTTGTAGATACTCGTTTAGGAAAGCTCGCTTTAGCACATAATGGTAATCTTGTCAATACAACGATTTTACGGGAAAGATTACTAGAAAGGGACTGTAACTTACTTACCACAACTGATTCGGAAATGATTGCTCATGCGATCGCAGAAGAAATCAACGAAGGATACGACTGGTTAGAAGGCGCAATCCGAGCTTTTCATCAATGCCAAGGAGCCTTTAGCTTAGTAATTGGCACCCCCCAAGGAATCATGGGTGTCCGTGACCCTAACGGCATTCGTCCCTTAGTAATTGGCACTTTGCCCAGTGACCCAGTGCGCTACGTTCTCGCCTCAGAAACCTGCGGATTAGACATTATTGGTGCAGAATACTTGCGCGATGTCGAACCTGGAGAATTAGTTTGGATTACGGAAGCAGGTTTGGCATCCTTCCACTGGACAAAACAACCCCAACCCAAACTTTGTATCTTTGAAATGATTTACTTTGCCAGACCAGATAGCATCATGTCCGGTGAAACTTTATACAGTTATCGGATGCGGATTGGCAGAATATTAGCAGCAGAATCAGCCGTAGATGCAGATATTGTGATTGGAGTACCAGACTCTGGCGTTCCCGCCGCCATTGGTTTTTCCCAAGGTTCGGGAATTCCTTATGCTGAAGGTTTGATTAAAAACCGCTACGTAGGTCGTACCTTCATTCAACCAACCCAAAAAATGCGAGAAACTGGAATTCGCATGAAACTTAATCCCCTCAAAGATGTTTTGTATGGGAAACGAGTGGTAATTGTCGATGATTCCATAGTCAGGGGAACCACTAGCCGGAAAATAGTTAAAACTTTAAGAGATGCTGGTGCAATAGAAGTTCACATGAGAATTTCTTCACCCCCAGTAACTCATCCTTGTTTTTATGGCATTGATACAGATAATCAAGACCAATTGATTGCAGCAACTAAATCAATAGCGGAAATTGCCAAACAAATTGAGGTTGATTCTTTAGCTTATCTCAGCTGGGAAGGAATGCTCAAAGCTACTGGAGAAAACCCCAATAATTTCTGTTCTGCTTGCTTTACGGGTAATTATCCAGTAATAGTTCCTGAACCAGTAAAACGTTCTAAACTAATTTTAGAAAAAGCTCTCAGTTAATGTGTTTGTTGTGAGGACTTCAGTCCTTCTCTTAGAACAGACATGAACAACGACTGAAGTCGTCACAACAGACATGAACAACGACTGAAGTCGTCACAACAGACCTGATGGTTAATTGCCATTAAGTAATCTCAGAAATTTGCGAATTAACCCAATTGTCACTGCTGGAACTTCTAATTGTGGAGTTAAACCTACATTTTCTAACTGTTCAAAATAACGCACTGACTGCGGATTTAAATCAGCTAATCTTTTGCCCATTTCTGGCTTAGTAAACTGAGATTCTTGTCCCCAAATAAAAGTCGTTGGTATGTTTAATTGCGAAATATACAAAGATAAATCGAACGATAAATCCCCCCGCACAAAAGACAGTGCTGCATATTCCGCATTTGGTTGAGAAGCTGATTCTGCATAAGCTTCGACAATTTCTTCAGAAACGCGATTACTATTAGCAAATTGCCGTTCTTCTAAAAATGAACGAATGGCACTTTTGTTAGCAATACCAAGGTTGTAAATTAAACTGTTTACTCCCGGTATACTTATCAGTTGAGTAAAAAAATTACTGACTGAATTTTCGCCAAAATCTGCTAATCCCGATGGTGCAATCAAAATCAAGCACTTAAATAAATGGGGATTTACCACAGCCAAGCGAATGAGCAAACCAGCAGTTAAAGAAGACGCAACTACTGCTACAGGTTCGGTACAAGTTTTTTCAATAAACTCAGTAATATTCTGTAAATAATCATCAATCTGGTAATTCCGTTGTGGATGGTGGGAGTAACCCCAACCAATTAAATCTGGTGCTACAATTCGGTATTCATCTGCAAAAGCAGGATATACTTTAGACCACTCATAAGCAGATGAACCGCCGCCAAAGCCATGCAAAAATAAGAGGCTGGGTAAGTCTTCTGTCACATCTGTATCCTTGGTTTGCCATAATTCTCCTTCTGCTGTGTAGTAAACCATTTTTCCCAGAGAAGTCATTACTGAACGTAGCTCAAACCCTAGTGGCAAAAACATGAAAGCACCTCCTGTTTCCGATTGTTTTATTCTTTAGGACTTACGCAGCCAATCAGAGGTGTAGGGGCGGGTGAGAGCCGATAAATTAAGTATTTCACAGATAATTCAACTTCAAAACCCGCCCCTACAATCATTGATTTTTGGTTATTTTGCGTAAGTCCTAATCTTGTGTTTTTCCGCTAATTTCAGTTTGACAGAGAATTGTGAATGATTAACCCTTTCCCTAATCGTAGTGGAAATTTCCGATCGCACCACCAACCACCGCAATTATATTTCTCCCTGACTTTTCTGAAATTTTTTCAAAGGAATTGCCTTGTAACTAAGCTTTCTGTAAATTTTCTGTAAAATTTTTGGGCGAAGGATGGAGAAATTAGAGATGTTAAATGCTTGCAGCAAAAGAGATTTACCGATTACTGCCTCGATCGACTCTACCACTGTGAAAAGTTGATTTCATGATAATCTTAAAGAATAATGAAGTATAGAGTCTTATCTGTCTTAACTCAGAAATCTAAAATGAGAACCCAACAAATAACTTATGTGTAAGTTTGTTAGATTTTCTCAAATTTTTATGTACAAATGTGTAAGTAAATTGGCGGTGAATAAAGAAAACTTATTGACTGAAATTACTGCTAATTGAATTAATTATAAATCCCCCAACAATCTCACTTCTGAGTTAACAGCGCCAACTAAATTGATTCATTACTCACACAGGTGGAATAAAATGACATTAAATAGCGTCATGGTCAAGGAATCTGATATTGAACAGGGCGAGTTGGACATATCTGCGGCAATAGAACTGCTTATAGATGAAAGGACTGATGTACCAATTCATGTTGCAACTACGGAACGGCATCAAGAAACATTTGCACCTGATTGTATTGTGAAAAGTCCCGCGCAAGTTAACCTGAATTTTGAAGACCTGATGTGTTTTGAAGTTGTCGATCGCCAATTTCAAAAATGGGGTGTAACATTTAATAATTGCATAGCTATTCGTCCCTCTAACCCAGCTTTTCCAGCACACTCAGGCAGCACAGTGTTAATGGGAGCACCGAAGAGTGGATGGCTAGAAGCTTTATTTCACCAGCCTGTTAAATCTGTGAGTGCTTTTATCACTACTTCTCAGAAGTTGGTATTAGCAGCTTATAACCAAGATAATCAACTGCTCAAAGAAGTAGAAATTTCTGAGCCAAATTTAGCTGGTTCTGACTCTTCAATTTCACCTAATATATTACTTACTGTTACCGGAGCAGATATCTGTCGAGTTACCTACTGTGCTTTTGATGGTCAATTTATTTTGGATGACTTTAAGTTCCGACTGTAGCAGAAATAGCGATCGGTAAGACAGCGATAAAATTTGCTCAGAGAAGAAAACGGGAAACAAATATTACTGTTCCCTTGTCTCGACTTGGGTTGTTAGCTGCTGAAATTATCCTGAGAAATGCTATTGTTTCTATAGTCGGTGTGGACTGATTCTCCACATCACAAGAAATATTATCTGGCAGGTAAGCAAGGTGGCACAGGCTTCCTCTTGGTGGCAAGAAGTGGTTAATCAACTCCCCAACTCGTTGTTTCTGGAGTTTAAAAGCCAAAGTAGAACTTTTAAATACTTGTCTCGTAAACAGTCAAGTAGTTCGAGATACTTGCTGTTAGGTTTGATTGCGGCAATGACGATTATATTTAGCGACAGGAAGTTGTTCCTGGCAACCAGCATCGGCGTGGTAACGATGTGGTTAGTTTATCGGCTACAATCAGGCAATTGGCAGCCTTATTGGTCGAACTTGCAGCGATTATTGACAGGTGCAAATCGTCAGTTGGCAGTAGCGGTAATTAGTGGTGGATTTGCTACGCTGTGCAGTTATTTGGCGATCGCGATCGGTGCAGATACTCAAAGCTCTTGGATTACACTTGGTATATTGCTCCAATCTCTAGGCACCCTAGCAATTTTAGGAATACTGGTTTGGCAAATCCTCGCCCAGCAAACAAAACCAGACCAACCCAAGCTTGACCAAATGGTAGCAGATTTAACCGATGCCGACCCTCTAAAACGTTTAATTGCCGTTCGCTATTTAACCAGTTCCGTCAAACAATTTGACTCTACCAATAAAATCTGGATTGCTGATTACTTCCGCCTCATGTTGAATCAGGAACAAGAACTAATAGTTCGTGATGCCATTCTCGAAGGCTTAAGATTATTAGAAAATTATCCCCAATTGGGTGAAGCTACCGCCCCTTTCTCAATGCCAGTTGTAAAACGACATGAAGTGAAGGCAGAGGTGCAGGGGAGCAGGGGAGCAGAGGTGCATAGGGGCAAGGGGACAAGGGGACAAGGTGACAAGGGGACAAGGTGACAAGGGGACAAGGTGACAAGGGGAAATTAAATAACTCTAAACACCCCTAACTTTCTCTTTAATTCAAAACTCAAAACTTAAAACTTCCCTTCTGCCTTCTGCCTTTCCCAAAACCAGAATTTTTCTTGCTAATTTAAACATAGGTGTTGTTTGATCTTGTTTAATGCAGCTGGCTCCTGTTTTTCCGATTTTGTATCACATTCTGCAACCTACTTTTCCCTCTTGTCTGTGGTCGGGAAGTGTAAAAGAACCGATTGTGGCTTTAACTTTTGATGATGGTCCCCATCCGCAATATACGCCTCAGCTATTGGAAGTTTTAGACAAGTATGAGATTCCTGCCAGTTTTTTCTGGTTGGGTGTTTGTGTGGAAAGGTCGCCAGAGGTAGCGAAAGCAGTTTATCAGCGAGGACATTGGGTAGGTTTACATGGGTATAATCACCAGATGTTTACTAGCTTCACTGCGCCAATTTTAAAGCAGAACTTGGCAAAGACACAGTTAGCGATCGCTCAAGCTTGTCAGTTAGATTTGGACTACGTTCAAACCTCTATGAGAGATGTTCGCCCTCCCAATGGTGTTTTTACACCCCAGATTTTGAAATCTTTACAAAGTTGGAATTATCGCCCAGTAATGTGGAGTGTAGTCCCTGAAGATTGGGTACTACCTGGAGTCGCTATTGTAGTACAAAGAGTATTATCTCAAGTCCGAAATGGTTCGTTGATTGTGTTACATGATGGACTGTTTGGTGGCGCGGATGTCGCCCAATCCACAGACCTTATTGTGAAAAAATTGCTTCAACGGGGCTTTAAATTTGTTACAGTGGAGCAGCTTTGGCAACTAAACCAAGTAGTTTAATTAAGTTCAATGTTAACGAATATTCACAAAATTACAGCGTGCGATCGGAGAATTGTAAAGTTCTGGTAAATTTATTTGCCCTACTAGCTGTCATTTGACATAAGAGTTAATTAGAATGACAGAGTGTAGTTTAGTCATTTGTCAAGACCAATACGGCTGAAAGTTAGTACTTTAAAATGTAAACAGAGTTTCTGTTACTCCAATTAAGGATATCAGTATACCCTAAGTCACTCCTGTGGTACTAAGCTTCTGTGGCTACTGTGGTAGCTAAACTTAGGTGAGACGAAAAACTCGTTAAACCAGATTCCACTTAAATCAGGAATCATTAGCAACCAAATAATCTGAAAAACCACAAGATACAGCAAAATCGTCTAACATGACCAATGGCAACAGAAACTACCAAATTAGTTCAACTAAACTAGCTGAATATGGGTGCAATACTTTACGTAGGCTTATTCGCAACTCTGAGGATAAAAACCAATTGGTTATCCTCCAGCCTATTGTCTAAAATTTTGTGGGGAAAGTTCACCTGAACTCTCTGTCCAGCAAAGAAGCAGGTCAAATTATACCCTAACTTGCAGAAGAATTTCGATGTTTAGCATCTTTGGGCAAAAGCCGATGCAAGAATAAATTTTCCATATTTTTCCAGTTGAATGGAGACATCGAAAAACTGTATAGATAAAAGCAAAAACTGCTGGCAATTTTTGTGAGAAAGGCTACAATCGTAAAGATCTTGACAAAACCCAACAATAAATTCAGTCACTTAAGCTTCCCAGAAACTCTGAAGTTTTAACTGCGAAGCACAGTGTTTTTCCCCTAACCAGTTACTTAATAATTAAGCTTTTAATGCTTGTTTAGTCTTTTACTGGTTAATATGTTGGGAGATTGATTGCATCATGATGTCTAGTTGTTGATTTTGTTAACCCAAAGGAGCATGAGGAACGCGGCATGACCCAGGCTAACAACGTACTTGAAAACCTGCAACCCCCCTCTCTTGAAGAATTAGCATTCTTAGAGGAAGAAGAAGCAGATCAAGACGAGTTTTTAGAAGATGTGTCCCCGGAAGAAGACGATGGAAAGCCTGGTAAGGTACGCTCAAACCGTCGTCGAGCGCAAACTAAGAAAAAGCATTATACAGAAGACTCTATTCGCCTGTATTTGCAAGAAATTGGTCGAATTAGACTGTTGCGGGCGGATGAAGAAATCGAATTGGCAAGAAAAATTGCTGATTTGTTGGAATTAGAACGGATTCGAGAGAGTCTTTGCGATCAGTTAGACCGCGACCCCCACGATCGAGAGTGGGCGGCGGCGGTAGATATGCAGTTGCCTGCGTTCCGTCATCGCCTCCATTTGGGGCGACGTGCGAAGGACAAAATGGTGCAGTCCAACCTACGTTTAGTAGTTTCGATCGCTAAAAAATACATGAATCGGGGGCTGTCTTTCCAAGATTTAATTCAGGAAGGTAGCTTAGGTTTAATTCGGGCAGCTGAAAAATTCGATCACGAAAAAGGCTATAAGTTCTCTACTTATGCGACTTGGTGGATTCGTCAGGCAATTACTAGAGCAATTGCCGATCAATCTCGTACCATTCGCTTGCCTGTTCACTTGTACGAAACCATTTCCCGCATTAAGAAAACTACCAAATTGTTGTCTCAAGAAATGGGTCGCAAACCTACAGAAGAGGAAATTGCTACTCGTATGGAAATGACCATTGAGAAGCTGCGATTCATTGCTAAATCTGCTCAATTACCTATTTCCTTAGAAACCCCCATCGGTAAAGAAGAAGATTCTCGATTGGGGGATTTTATTGAGTCGGATGGCGAAACTCCAGAAGACCAAGTTTCTAAGAATTTGCTGCGCGAAGATTTGGAAAGTGTTTTAGATACCCTCTCTCCAAGGGAACGCGATGTTTTACGTCTGCGTTATGGTTTGGATGATGGCAGAATGAAGACTCTCGAAGAAATCGGGCAAATTTTCAACGTGACTCGCGAACGAATTCGTCAGATTGAGGCTAAGGCGTTGCGGAAGCTGCGTCATCCTAATCGCAACAGTATTCTGAAAGAATATATTCGCTAGCAAAAAGTTACCATACTTTAATTAATCGGCTTCCAGTAGCGATCGCTATTGGAGCTTTTGTTTATGCCAAAAAAATAGGGAGATTTTCACTCCCTATAAACAGTTCGTTTCAGATTGTCAGAGGTAAAAAAAAGAATATTAAAATTACAGCAAACCTAAGAAATGCAGAACACCTTGGCCGGAAACTAGCTCAGTAATGACGGCAGCAATAAAACCAATCATTGCTAACCGACCGTTCCAATTTTCAGCTTGAGGTGTAAAGCCGAATTTAACATCGTTGCGATTTTCACCTTGCATAGTCCCAACTCCGTCAATGAAGTTTTGTTAAGTCCTGTAAATTAATGTAACTGATGCTTGGCGAAAATGCAACTATTGGCAGAGGCGTGGGTACTAGGGGACTAGGGACCGCCATCGACTGGGGACTGGGAAGAAGAGGTAGTTAATTATTTTCTCTCTAATCTCCCCATCTCCCTATCCCCCCATCTCCTCCGTCCTTCTGCCTTACATGAGACCCCAGAAATGGAGAAGTCCTTGGCGGGAAAATAGTTCAATTAATACGGCTGCTGCGAAGCCAATCATCGCTAAACGACCATTCCAAATTTCTGCTTGGGGAGTAAAGCCTGTTTTCCAGGCGTTGCGTTCTTGAGGATTGGTAATTGGTGTGACTTGGGTGGTGTCTTGCATCTGGAAAACTCCCAAAAACTATGAACTAATGTAAAAATCTATTAAATAATGTAAAAATAATTGGAGAAAGTAGGCTCTGTCCGAAGTTAGAGATTGTTAATTTCTAAAGATACTTTTGACTAATAGTTTGTGAGAAAATGAATTAGTAAGAGCAAAAAAGATGAGTTATCCGACCGCACCTTGGACATTAAAAGGTTATGCCGTTCAAACTGTTCAGTTGGTAGATATTGAGCGATCGCGCCCATTAATTCCCCAAGAATTAGAAATTTTTTCGGTTTGGCCGGGAAAAACTATTGGAGGCGTGTATTTATCCTCCTATAAATTGGGTTCAGTTTTGCAATATAACGAGTTAATTGTAGTTGCCGGAATGGTGAGTTATGCCGGAAAAATTGGTGCTTGGATTTCTCACATTTATGTAGATAATTCAGACTCTGTAGCTGGTGGTCGAGAAATTTGGGGATTGCCAAAAGAATTGGCAGAATTTACTTGGTTAACCGAAGAAGAGTCTAGTGTAATTGTTAGACAAGAAGATAAAGAACTTTGTAGTCTTACTTATACTAAACCTAGTTTGGCATTGCCTGTTTCTTTAGCTTTGCCAATTTTTGGTTCTTCAATTTCGGATTTTCTGTTATTCAAAGGTGAATTTGCATATCGTGTGGGATTAGTAAATGGGAAATTGCAAGTACCTACAGAAAGTCCTTTTGGTAGTTTAAATTTAGGTCAACCTTGGTTAACCGCTTATTGTGATGACTTACGTTTAGTTGTCAATGCGCCAGAAGTGGTGGGTGAGAGGAAAGTTGAGTTTAGTTACTCTTGAAAAATTCATAAACTTAGCAAAAGTAACGCTCATATAGTATCAGGAACAAAATGGAAAACACTGAGGAATTAGTCAACTCTAAAGTTACGCAATTGACAGCAATTAACACAGCCAAAGTGATAACTGTTATTTGTTTTATTGGCTGTGCTGTTGTTTTCGGTGTGCAGAACTTCCGCCAAGTACTTTATCTATGTTTGCATATTAGTTATTGTACTTGGTGGCTATTAGAACAGTGGTTTTATCCCCAAAGACGGCAGATGTTTAATGAACCAATTGGGTTAATAGGTTTTATTTCGGCGTTGATATTTGTGGGAATTTTCTATGCAATGCCGGGATATTTCGCTTTCACCAATCCAACGGCACTTTCTTTGACAACAGTAGCTATCGCTTTGCCTTTGTACATTTTTGGTAGTTTAATTAATGCTACTGCTGACGTGCAGAAAATGACAGCCAAACAATTTGAAGCTGGATTAGTTAAGGATAACATTTGGCGATTTTCCCGCAACATTAATTACTTTGGAGATATTCTCAGGTATCTTAGTTTTAGTGTGGTTGCTGGGTCGATTTGGGCTTATTCAGTTCCAGCATCGATCGCGATTCTTTATATTCAAAGAATGTTGCAAAAAGAACAGCAAATGGTGGTGAAGTATCCAGAATATGAAGAGTATAAGCGATCGACTGCGAGATTTATTCCCTTTATTTGGTAAAGTTTCCCACTTAGGGTAACAAATCAGCAACGCCAAACAACTCCGCAAGACCAGATTTTTTGAGATAAGTTTGCCGTTCAGCGTGAGTCATTATTACCTTTGTCCCAGCTTTTACTTGGTCACTGGTCAAAATAGGTTGGGATTCCGTATCGGTTTTCTTGTCATTTGCAGAAGATTCTGGCTGCTGTGGGTGAAAATTTGTCGGCATATAAGCTAATCAATTAACTTTGGTAAGTAATGTTCTAGACTGATAAAGCAATCATCTCAGTCAGAAAAGGAAACATGACGATGCGACTCTCTCAAATGTTATTTGTCACCTTGCGGGAAGATCCAGCCGAAGCAGAAATTCCCAGCCATAAATTGTTACTCCGCGCAGGTTATATTCGTCGCATCGGTAGCGGAATTTATGCTTATCTTCCCTTAATGTGGCGCGTGTTGCAAAAGGTTTCGCAAATTGTGCGTGAAGAAATGAATGCAACAGGTGCACAAGAATGTTTATTGCCACAATTACAACCTTCGGAATTGTGGAAAGAATCTGGTCGATGGGATACTTATACTAAAGCTGAGGGTATCATGTTTGCGCTTACCGATCGCCAAAAACGCGAATTAGGTTTAGGGCCAACTCATGAAGAAGTAATTACTACAGTTGCTAAAGATATGATTCGTTCATATCGGCAATTACCTCTCCATTTGTATCAAATTCAAACTAAATTCCGTGATGAAATTCGCCCTAGATTTGGTTTAATGCGCGGTAGAGAATTCATTATGAAAGATGGTTATTCTTTCCACGCTGATGAAGAAAGTTTGAAGAAAACTTTCCAAGATATGCACCAAGCTTACAGCAATATGTTGCGGCGCAGTGGGTTAGCTTTTCGGGCGGTAGATGCTGATTCTGGTGCGATCGGAGGTTCCGGTTCTCAAGAGTTTATGGTGTTAGCAGAAGCGGGAGAAGATGAGGTTTTATATACGGAAGATGGCAAGTACGCCGCGAACGTAGAAAAGGCTGTTTCTTTACCTGCTGATGCAGAAACTTCTGCTTTTACCAGTTTTGAAAAAAAGGAAACTCCGGGAACTGAAACGATTGAAAAACTCTGCAAATTATTGAAATGTTCGCCTACTCAAGTGGTAAAAAATGTACTTTACCAAGCTGTTTATGATAATGGTATGACAGTTTTGGTATTAGTAAATATTCGGGGCGATCAAGAAGTTAACGAAGTCAAGTTGCTTAATGAATTGACTAAATTGGCAGAAAAATATGGCGGTAAAACTATTTTATCACTAACCGTTCCTGATCCAGAAAACCAGGAAAAATGGGCAGCGAAGGCTTTACCTTTGGGTTATATTGCTCCTGATATTGGTGATGAATATATTGCGGCGAATAAACAAGTTAATTCTAAGTTTGTGCGCTTAGTTGACAAAACAGTTGTTGAATTAAAAAACTTTGTCACTGGTGCGAATGAATCGGGTTATCACGTTGTTGGTGCTAACTGGAATTCTGAATTTAAGTTACCAGAATTAGTAGTAGATGTACGGAAAGCTAGACCAGGCGATCGCGCCCAGCACAACCCCGAACAAACCTTAAAAAGTGCTAGAGGAATTGAAGTTGGTCACATCTTCCAATTAGGCACAAAATATTCTAAAGCAATGGGCGCAACCTACACTAATGAACAAGGGGAAGAAATACCTTTAATTATGGGTTGTTATGGTGTCGGTGTATCGCGATTAGCTCAAGCAGCAGTAGAACAATCTTACGACAAAGATGGGATAATTTGGCCTGTGGCGATCGCACCTTATCACGCAATTATTTCTATTCCTAATGTTGCAGATGCTCAACAAATGGAAGTAGGGGAAAAACTTTATCATCAACTCAATCAAGCGGGAATTGAAACAATTTTAGATGACCGCAACGAACGTGCTGGGGTAAAATTCAAAGATGCCGATTTAATTGGTATTCCTTACCGAATTGTTACTGGGCGATCGCTCAAAGATGGTAAAGTTGAAATCGTTGAACGTGCTACCCATCAATCTCAAGAAATCGCCATTGATGATGTAGTTTCTACTCTGAAACAGTGGATTGCTGAAAAAATTCAGAAATAGTGAAAAATTGAGTGCGATCGGTTGAGTTATACCAGTTTAAATGCTTGAATAGTCTGTTGTGAGGGCTTCGGCGGTAAAACGCTAAAGCGTTTACAACGGACACACTAACTTAAATCTTTTTAAGCTTATGGAATTTGTCACCATATTTCTATCAGCATTGCTGGGTGTACTTGGATCGGTAGGCATATTTGTCGATCGCTTTGCTGAAAATGCCATTCGCCAAAGATTTCAAAAAGTAGAACAATTACAAGTTCGCATTGATAACGCTCCCAACTATCAATTAATAGGGGGTAAAGTACAAAGAGTCAGAGTTGCAGGAAGAGGACTTTGGTTAACACCAGAAGCCCGGATTGCTGTTTTAGAATTAGATACCGACCCTGTAAATGTAGACCTTCAAGGACTGAGGGGAGGAAAAGTATCGCCATTAGCAGCTTTACGCCAACCAGCGAAAGCCGCATTTCGATTAGTATTAACTCAAGAGGATGTAAATAACCTTTTGAAATCACCCAAAATTTCCCAACAATTACAAGAATTAAGTAGCCGCTTTTTAGGTAATATGGGCGGTCAACAAATACAAGCTTATGAAATTATTAATCCTCGAATTGAATTTTTGCCAGAAAATCGCTTGCGATTCCAAGTAGAATTGCAGCAAAAAGAAGGAACTGGAACCGAGCAATCTAACACAGAACAAAAGTTAGCAGTAATTGCCGAATCAGGATTAAGAATAGTTAATGGACATCAGTTGGAATTAATTTCTCCCGCAGTTTCAATTAATGAAAATACTATTCCCGAATTTCTGATTAGTGCTTTAGCGCAAAATTTTATTGATGAACTAGATTTGAAAAAATTGGAAAAGTCGGGAATTACTGCCAGGATATTAGATTTTCAAGTGAATCAAGACAAATTGGAAATAGCTACTTTTGTGCAAGTACAACCACAAGCACAATCACAAGTAAAACCAAAGGAGTAAACAAAATATATGCAACAGCGCCAAACAATTCGTCAACTTTCTCTAGGCGCAAAGGGAGCGATCGCAATTCTACTTCTAGCTATTACTAGCGGGGCAGTTTTGACTAGTTGTAATCCTAACACTCCCGAAACCACCGTTCCCACAACTCAACCTACCAAACCTGTCATAACGCCAAAACCAAACACACCAACCGCCACCACAAAAGCAGAAACGAAAGCAGAAATCTACTTAATAGAAGATAAAAACGGTAAATTCCAATTAGTAGCTCGTCCTGTTGCTATCGAGCAAAAAGCCACAAACCAAGCCGCTATTTTAGAACAAAGTTTTAACCGTTTGTTAGCTCAATCAAATAGTAGTTCTGCTACTAACCAACCCACATCGGCAATTCCCAAAGGAACCAAACTGCGAAGCATCAAAGTAGACAAAGACAATATTACGGTTGATTTATCTCCAGAATTTACTTCTGGTGGAGGTTCCGCTTCCATGACTGGGCGCTTAGGACAAGTAATTTACACTGCCACTAGTTTAAACCCGAAAGCCAAAGTGTTTCTCTCAGTCAATGGAAAACCCTTAGAAACTTTGGGTGGAGAAGGGTTAGAAATTACTCAACCAATCACCAGAGAAAGTTTCCAGAAAGACTTTCCCCTCTAAAAAAAGTTAACTATTGTCGTGCTGGGAAGGGCAAATTTTCAACTAATAAGGAAACAGGGGAGAATTACCGATCGCAGATTTGAAATTACAAATTGTATTGACAACCCTTAAATCTAAAATCCCCAATCAAAAATTCTCCTGTTCCTCATTCCTTACTAGCCAAACTAAAGTCGCGAAAATGACGAGCTTGTTGTTCAATTCGAGTAGCCAAGCGATCGCATACTAAATTACACAACTCAAAAATTAACTCATCTTCCACCTTGTAATAAGCGGAAGTTCCTTCACTGCGACGGCTCAAAATGCCTGCTTGGAGCATCACCTTGAGATGTTTAGAAACATTAGCCTGACTAGTTTGGGTTGCTTCCACCAACTCTTGGACACACTTTTCGCCGTCGCGAAGTAAATTTAAGAGCCGCAGACGCATTGGCTCACTCAAAATGCTGAAATATTCAGCTACTTGTTGCACAACTTCTTGTGATACAGGTTGCGCTTGTTTCATTGAACTACATTGGAGGGACTGATCCCCAAATTTTACCAGTTCTTTTCTTTATGGCAATACGTCGATCGATTTTAGATTTTAGATTGCCGATTTTATAGCAGAAGGCAGAAGGCAGAAGGGAAAAGCTTTAAAAACAAGGGTTCTAGCCCTTCATCCTGGCTTAAACGCCTTGGCGGTTGCTATAGATACCAGCGCAGTGTGGCAGAAATAACTATAATGAAACAGCCTGGTAGGAGACTTATTTCCTTGGAGCCTTCTGCCTTCTTGCGTTACCCATCAGGATTAATCCGAATTAGTGGTTGACCATATTCTACAGGTTCTCCGTTTTCCACCAAAATTTGCATCACCTGCCCGGAAACTTCTGCTTCAATCTCATTCATTAATTTCATCGCTTCAATGATACAGACTGTTTGCCCTGTGCGAATGCGATCGCCCACTTGCACAAAAGCCGCTTCCCCTGGAGCCGGAGAGCGATAGAACGTTCCCACCATCGGTGAATTCACTGTCACCAACTTAGCATCCACTGGCGCAGAAGCAGCTGGTGAGGCTGGCGTGGCTGAAACAGCCTCACTCACCCCACCATTTGGCATTTCTTTGGTTGGACTTGGCACCCCTGTTGTGACGGCTGGCATCATCTGCGGGGATGCTAGTACCTGATGACTCGGCTGGGACACCTGAGTAACGCTGATACCGATGCTTTTCCGCATCGATAGTTCAAAATCGGCGCTCTTGAGTGTCAACTCCGCGACATCGGTTTGACTAAAAACTGTCAGTAGCTCACGGAGTTCTTTAAAATCCAATTCCACAGTTTATTTAGCCCCGTTAAGTTTGTTTTGGGTGAATCAATTTGGATTTTGGATTAACTAAAAATCCCAACTCCCAAATTAATTATTCTTGATTTAATTTTCTCGACCTAAGTAAGTATCGTTACGGGTGTCAATTTTAATCCGTTCCCCTACAGAGATAAACAGAGGAACCATGATCTGAGCGCCAGTTTCGACGATCGCAGGTTTAGAACCGCCAGTAGCTGTATCTCCCTTGACACCAGGATCGGTTTGTGTTACTTCCAACACAACTGAATTGGGTAATTCTACGTCTATTACCTGACTTTTATCTTGATTATTCCATCGAATGACGTTCACTTCCATACCTTCTTTCAGGTATTTGACGCGATCGCCAATTTGCTCAGCTGAAAGCCGACCCTCTTCATAACTTTCCATATCCATAAAAACGTATTCATTGCCGTCTTTATAGGTATGCTGCATCGTACTCTTTTCCAAAATAGCTTGGGGTACTGTTTCCCCAGCCCGGAAAGTACGTTCTACAACGTTACCATTCTGGGCATTTTTCAGCTTTGTTCTTACAAAAGCTGAACCTTTTCCCGGTTTAACGTGAAGGAATTCCACAACCTTCCATACGCTTCCATCTAATACAATTGATACACCGGGTCGAAAGTCGTTACTCGAAATCATGAACCTTTTTTCCTGGGCAGAACAATCGGGACTATTAATTGTACCTCTCTTGGGGGACTGGTGATTAGGGGACAAGGGGACAAGGGGACAAGGGGACAAGGGGAC
>NZ_JADEWG010000112.1 GCF_015207735.1 [Phormidium] sp. LEGE 05292 | reverse complement strand
CAAGGAGACAAGGGGACAAGGGGAAAGATGATTTTTCCGTTGTTTGCATTATCTCTCCTTCACAAATCAATTTCTCCGTTGAAAATGAATTAGCCCTGCCCATCCCCTCACCTCCCCATCTCCTTTGCTCCTCACCCGCGATTCAGACGATACAAAATTTGCGTTGCTAGTTCGGTTCCTGGTATAGATTTATTGATATAAGCATCGGCTCCAGCGGCGTATGCTTTGGCGATCGCAGCTGCTTCTGTGTGCGCTGACAAAAATAGCACTTTCAGATATTGCCATTCAGGGTCTGCACGCACAACTTTACAAAGTTCAATCCCATCAAATTCGGGCATTTCTAAATCGAGAATTAGCACGTCGGGATTACAGCTAGTCAGCACTTGCCAAAACTCTTGAGGATGAGCAGAGGTTGTTACTTTCATGCCATAAGATGACAATAAAATTGATAGCAACTTCAGGAATCCTGGGTCATCATCTACAATTAAAACGCAATTACTTCCTACTTCTTCAGGCTTTTGTTTTAATACATCGGTGATAGTTTTGAGGATTTCATAAGCTGGCAAAGGTTTGTGAAGAAATACGTTTGCTCCCAATCTAGCAGCGGCTACGCGATCGCACAACTCTTCCCTGGCGGTAAAAATAATTACCGGAATTTTTGGCGATCGCCCCTGTATTTCTTGCATCAAGGTCAATCCATCTTCTGCCCCCGGAAAGCTGAGATCGAGCAAAATTAAACTGGGTGGACTTTGATCGATCATCTGACGGGCAACTTTGAGGTCTGTCGCAATTTCTACTTGAAGATGCCAAGCGAGAGCTTCTATTCGTAGGCGATCGGCTAATTCCAGGTCATCATCTACAATCAAAATTCGCGAAAATGAAGCAACAGCGCGTTTAGGTTGTGGGATTAATTGAGTTTTGGGAGGTGAAATTGTTTGTGCCTGTTCAACTGTCTGCTGCAACAAACCAACTAATTTAAATGCCTCTTTAATTTGAATCATTTCTAAAGGATTTTCTTTCAGAAAAAGCTCAATTTGTTTCGCTTGTTGCGCTGCTTCCATTAACCCAAACATTCCCAGGGAACCAACTAATTTATGTGCTAAACTGACCGCTTCTTGCTGTTGTTCCCGTAAAAATTCACCCGTCTTGAGGACATTTATTAATTCTGTTAATATTTTTACTTGTTCGACATATTTAGTTTTAAACTGATTCCATACTTTTAATGTTACCGCTTGTGCTTTTTGCTGATTCTCAGCTTTATTAGTTTCAGATTCAGATGAAACTGTATCTTGAATTTTAGGGGAAACAGGGATGGTCACTTGGGGAGAGCGTAGCCGATATCCTAATCCATAAACAGTTTCTATGGGATCGCTTGCGCCAGCTGCTTTGAGTTTTTGTCGGAGACATTTAACATGAGTATTAACTGTTTCCTCTCCTGGTGCGTCGGCAAAATTCCACAGGCAATCAAGGATAGCACGGCGGCTATAAATACGTTTAGGATTAAGCAGAAAAAGTTCTAACAAACAATATTCTTTTGCTGTGAGGTGTAAGAGTTTTCCATCGCAAGTTACTTCACCACTCCCTGAATTTAGCTGTATATTTTCATAAGATGCGATCGTTGGTAATGACTTTACTTTGCGAAGAACTGCCCGGACTCTGGCAAGTAATATCTTTAAATTAAATGGTTTAATTATATAGTCATCGGCTCCGGCATTTAACCCCGAAATTTGAGCTTCCGTACTATCTTTCCCTGTTAATAATAAGATGGGATTCTCATATCCTTTACTACGCAGTGTTTTACAAAGAGTAATTCCATCCAATTTTGGCAAGTCAATATCTAGCAAAATCAAATCATATTCTTGAGCTTGTGCCAATTGCAGCCCTAGTTCTCCATCAGTAGCACGTTCTACAATCCAATGCTGATTTATCAGTGTTTCAGCTAGGATGTCTGCTGTTGGGCGATCGTCTTCTATTAGTAGTAGTTTCATAGTAGCTGCATTAGCGAAAAATTTAGTTAATATACTTTGTTGTTATTTCTTTGGTTTTACCTGAAGCTTCAAGGGCAAGCGTGTCAAAAAACAAATTTTCTCAAATCAGCACAAAAACAGGAACATAAGTTTTATAACTTAGTTAATGCAAGTTGTGGCTCTTGAATCGTTAAAGTAGCTGATAAGTTAACTAATAGTGATGTACTGCGGAGTTGTTCAAAATTAGGCATTTCCTGCCAGCAGTTGCGACAAAACCAATATACTTGGTTACTACGGATATGTCGGAGCATAGTGTGAGAACAACAAGGACAATCTGACATAATAACCTCGAATTAGCTAAACTTTTTAACTATTCTGCTGCGATGATTTAACTTTATGGTCGAAAAATGAAGAACTAATGAAGTCATCAAAGTTTACATAACTATTGCCAGAAGGGAAAAAGGGGACAAGAGAAAGAGTTTGCGGGTTGATCTAGAGTGAGAGCTTACACCAAGAGGCAGAGCCTCTATTTTTCTTGGATAACAAAGAAAATTTAAGTGATGCGGAGATGGGAAAAAAGAGATTTTGATGATTTTTCCTTTGTTTTTCCCCCTCTCAGCATTTTTTCATAAAATTCTGTGTTTGTACCTATCTATTTTTACTTACATTACGTACTTATACTGTCTATAATTTCACTTATTTTACTGTAGCATTATTTTTTATTCTTCTGCTATGATGGCAGACTTTTCTACTAAACCCGCCCCAACAACTCAAAATTCAAAACTTTTTCCTTTTGCCTTTTTGTGCTAGTCTTGCCAGCGTAATAGCGATCGCATTTGCTCCACTAAATCTGTTGCTTTGAAAGGTTTAGTAATGACACCTGCTACTGGTAATTTAGCAAATTGTTTTTGCTCGCTTGTTTGTGCTTTAGCTGTTAAAAAAATTACTGGGATGTTTTCAATAGTAGGATTTTGTTTGATTTTCTCAAGTGTGGTAATTCCATCCATTCCTGGCATCATAACATCTAGTAAAATTGCGTCTGGTTGTTCAGTTTGGGCAATTTCTATACCTTCCATTCCCGAAGCAGCAATTAGCACATCCCAACCTGCAACTGCTTCTAAGGAAATTTGCACAATTTTGCGAATTCCCAAATCATCATCAATAATCAAAACTCGTTTAGTTGCCACCACAATTTTCCTCCCCTATTGGCAACGTTAAATAAAATGTACTACCTTCACCTAAAACACTTTCTACCCAAATTTTTCCACCATGTTGTTGGACAATGCTGCGACAAATGGCTAAACCTAAGCCTGTTCCACCTTTTTCACGGGAATCTGAGGCATCAATTTGATGAAATCGCTCAAATATAGTTTCTAGTTTATCAGCAGGAATGCCTCTACCTTGGTCTTTAATGCTGAATTGAAGTTCGGGAGAAGATAAGGTATCTTGAGAATTTTGGATTATTTCTATTTTCAGCGAAACTGTACTATTGTTGGCAGAGAATTTAATGGCATTACTTAATAAGTTAATCAACACTTGCAGCAGACGATCGCCATCAGCATAAATTGGGCAACTTTCAATTGTCGTACTTAACTTGATGCCGCTCTGATTTGCCATTTCTTGCATTTGGTCGATCGCACTTTTAACTATTTGCGCCGGATTGCAGCAGCTTTTCTCTAGGCGAATTTTACCAGATTCTAGTCGCTCTAAGTCGAGAATATCATTGACTAACCGCACCAAATGCTCGACTCCTTCAGCAGCAATTTGAATGACGCTTTTTCCTGTTTCCGAAGCTGGATCGACTATGTTTTCTGAGAGTAAACTAAGGGCAGCTTGCATAGAAGTTAAAGGGGTGCGGAGTTCGTGACTGACTATTGAGACAAATTCACCTTTCATCCGTTCCAGTTTATAGCGTTCGGTAATATCTTCTCCAATACTGATTGAGCCGATCGCATTACCTTGTACATCATGCAATATAGTGTTGTTCCAAGCAATCATTCGCTCCTCACCTGCTAGGGTCAAAATTGGATTGAGAAAATAACTATAACTATCTGCACCTTCAATAATTTCTTGAAAGACTCTGCGAATTTCTGGTTTTCTGGTGTTTGGCACAAACTTGTCAATCCAGGATTTTCGCAAAACTTCTGCTTCGGTATATCCAGTGAGTTTCAGGAAGAAGGGATTTGCGTATTCTACTAACCCTTGTTTATCCAAGCCAATGACAATTAGTTGTATATTATCTAGGAGCGATCGCCAACGACGATTTTTTTCTTTTAAGTCTGCTTCTGTGTGTTTGCGAACGGTAATATCTTGAATCTGACTGGTAAAGTACAAAGACTCTCCTTGAGCATTCCGCAACAGCGATACACTGAGCAAACCCCACACAGTATAACCGAGTTTGTGCAGATAGCGTTTTTCCATTTGATAAGTTCTTGACTCACCCCTGAGACATTGCTGCATAAAGTCAATATCAAGATTCAAATCATCTGGATGGGTAATAGCCTGAAAGTTAGTCGCTAATAACTCGGCTTCAGAATAGCCGATAAATTCACAAAAAGCAGCATTAACTCGCAAAAATCTGCCATCGATAGCTACAAGTGCCATTCCTGTAGCCGCATCTTCAAAAGCACTGCGCCATCTGGCTTCACTGTCGCGCAAAGCTTGTTCTGCCTGGATCTGCTCTGTGATATCTTGAGCAGTACCGTAAATACGAATTATTTCTCCGGCGCTGTTGTATCCCACTCTTCCAATGCCATTGATGTAGCGAATTGAATTATCTGGCAATAAAATTCGTAAGGTTAATTTGTAAGATTCACCTGTGGTAATCGACTGTTGCGCTGCTTGATGCAATTTTTCTCGATCTTCGGGGTGATAAAGCTGTAAATTTTCCTCATAGTTTGGTTCTCCTAATGCTGGATTGCGGTTGAGAATGTGAAATAGTTCTTGTGTCCAGGTAATTTTTCCTGTGATTAAATCATAATCCCAGTTACCAATATGGGCAACTTGTTGTGCTTCTATGAGTCGATCCTGATTTTTCCGCAGGGCTGCTTCTGTGTTTTTGCGATCGCTGATATCATTGGAAATTACAATGGCTGCGGCAATTTCACCTTCTTGCCAAATCGGAGCAATGCGCGTTTCATACCATGCTAAATTTCCTTGAGTATCTTTGTAGCCTAAAACTTCAAATGTAGTTGCTTCACCCGATTGGAACACTCTCTCAACTGCGGCTTTTTGAACTGACTGATATTCCGGGAGAACATAATCATAAAAACTCTGTCCAATAATACTTTTTATAGAAAATTCGGGTAAGACTCGATTAAGAAATAGGATTTTGCCTTCTCGATCGATCATGACTACAAAACTAGGGGCATTTTCTACTAACGTGCGCCATCTAGCTTCGCTTGCTCGTAAGGCGGTTTCTATGCGTTGGCGGTCTCTGATTTCTTGTAGCAAGTCTGCATTAATTTGCGAGATTTGTGCTGTTCTTTGTGCTACTCTTTGTTCTAATTCAGAAGTGAGTTTAAAGAGTTCCAATTCGATTTTTTTGCGCTCGGTAATATCCAGGGTTACGCCAATCATGCGATAGGGTGTACCATCATTTTGATAAAATGCTTTTCCTCTTGCCATTAACCAATGAATACTGCCATCTGACCAAGTACAGCGGTATTCTGCTTCATAGCGAGTATGTTGTTCTAAAGCTTGACGCATATATGCTTGCTGCATTGCGCGATCGTGCGGGTGAATTAATTCTTCAATTAATTGGCGATAAGTAATTTCATCTTCTGGAGAAAGTCCGAGATTTGCTTTATATTGATCGGATGTAATGAATTCACCTGTGAGCAAATTTAATTCCCAAGAACCTGCTTTTGCTGCTTCTAATGATAATTGCAAACGTTGTTCACTTTCTTGTAATTGGAATTCGGCTTGTTGGCGTTGGCGTTGCGTGGCTTGCTGTTCGGTAATATCTAAAGCCGTACTAATTACTAATCTTCTCCCATCGGGAAGTTCTCCTAACAAAGCTGAAGAGAAATTCCAAATTCGAGTTTCTGAAGTTTTAGCAGTAACAGTATATTCACCTTGGGAGACTCGTTTTTTTTGCTCGTAAAGTTGTTGAATCTCTTTCTGGAATTGGTTACGCTGTTTTCGATAAGCTTTATTTATCCAAGTATTTACTGTGGGAATTTCCGCTTTGGTATAGCCAGTAATTTCTGTCCAAACTTGATTAATTAACAAGACTTCCCCATCTTCAGCATGAAGCATAATTGGCATGGGAGCGTTTAAAATTGCATTGCGAAAGTGGGCTTCACTTTCTTGCAGTGCAACTTCTGCTTCTCGACGTTCTTTGAGTTCTGTTTGTAGTTGAGTGACTAGTGCTGCTTGCTGAATACCAATGCCAACTTGTGTTGCTAATTGAGATAAAAAATCAATTTCTGTGGCTTTCCAATGTCTAGGGGCTGTACAATTATGAGCTATTATTAAACCCCAAAGATTTTCCCCTGCCAAAATGGGAACTACTAAATTTGCCCGAACTTGAAAGCTAGATAAAAATTCGACATGACATGGATTGACATTAGTAGTGGTGTAAATATCATCGATCGCACGAATTCGCCCCTGTTGATAAAGTTTTATCCAATGTTCTCGGAAACAATCATCTTTAATTTCCCATCCCAACATAGAAAAGGCAGGATCGACAACTGACTCCACAACGACAATGCCACTAAAATCAGGTTTAAAGCGATAAATAATCACGCGATCGCATCCTAAAATGCGTCGCACTTCATTAACTGTAGCGGCAAGAATCTGATTTAAATCTAAGAATTGGCGAATATGCAGGGCTGTTATAGAAACGAGTTGTTCCTGTTCTTGTTGCTTGGGTTGTTCTTGGCTTAATTGGGTTTTTTCTAAAACAACTTTAATAGTTTTGTGTAATTTTTTAGAAGTAATATTACTTTTATTTAAATAATCTTGTGCGCCACTTTTCAACAAATCTACAATAATTTTGGTGCGGTTACTGGAGGTAATTACAATTACAGGAAGCGAATTTGTTTTAACCAATTTCCCCAATTGAATCAGAAACTCTTGTGCAGTCAAATCTGGTAACAGCTCGTCAACCAAAAGTAAATCTGGCATCATCTGTTGACACTGTTCTAATGCTGCTTGTGGGCTGGCAAATTCTAAAATTTTGTAGTTATATTCTTCATCTTGACTGAGATAATTTTGATAAAGGATGCGATCGCTTTGTTGAGGTACAAGTAGCAAAATAGTACAAGATAGCTTGGCATTGAGAACGTTGGGTAAATTTAGCGATCGATTAATCTGTTGTGTAAAGCCTGCTAAAAGACGTTCTTGCTCCATTTGTTCTGCTAATTGTACCCCTGTTTCCTTAATTTGGCGTTGCAATTCCTGATTACAGTTTTGTAAGAGCAAAATATTTTCGTTCTGAAGGCGATCGACTTCCTGACGCAATATTTGAATCACAGAATATGCCTCAGCTGGATTCATTGCTTGTAAAATATTGCGCTGAGTTAAAATCCCCACTAAATTACCTTTTTCATCACAGACTACTAACCGCCGAATTCGATGGTGATTCATCAATTGATATGCTTGTAATAGGGAATCTTCAGGGGAAATTGGCAACAGTGGTGTACTCATCACCATTGCGGCTTGAGTTTGATAAAAGTCCAATTCTAAAGTATGAAATCGGACAACATCCCGTTCGGTGATAATGCCAAGAGGTAGAACTATTTCGGCTTTATCTGTTTGAGCAATTACCACACAACTAATTTTTTCCTGCGCCATTAATCGCACTACTTGAAATAGGCTGCTATTGGGAGGCGCATAAGTTACCTGTCGTACCAAGACTTCTTTTACTTGGCGCAAGCGCAACAAATCGCTTGGTTGAAGTGCCTCACGCAGACTTTTCATAGTAATTAATCCGAACATCTGCCCAGATTCATCTAATACTGGAAGATGCCGAATTTGTTGCTCTTGCATTAAGTTAAATACGCTGACAGCATCTTGTATTTCCGTTATAGAAATGGCAATTAATTGCCGAGTCATGACTTCAGCAATGGTTAATTTATCCAGGTAAATTCGCTCAGAAATCAGCTTTACCAAATCCCGTTCCGTAAAAATTCCCACTAGTAATTCTTGGTCAATAACTAGCACACTGCTAAAGTGTGATTGCTCCATTTTTTGAATGACAATTGGAATTGTTGTATCGGGAGTAACAATGAGTGGATGACGGTTAATTGCCTGATAAACAGCTCCTAATTCGGGAGATAAAGCTATTGGACAAACTTCAGGCATATCATCTATTCCAGATATATTTGATCGGCAAATTGGTGTAGTCGTTTTCTCTTGCTTGAGGGCGGCGACTTCTGCTCTTAATTGCTCCAATTCAGCAATTAATTGATTTTTGGTTTTCTGGCGATCGCTCATCTCCTAATTTTCCATACAACCGATTTTAGATTTTGCATTTTCGCATTTATTGATTGGTCTTTTAAAAATTTAATATCATAAATTGCTTCAATTTTCAGTAGCTAATACTCGATTCCTCCCTTGATGTTTGGCTCGATAAAGTGTTTGATCTGCGGCTCGGTAAAGTGTTTGTAAGTCTTCTCCATCTTCTATAAATTGAGAAATTCCAGCACTAAATGTTACTTGAAATTCACTGCCATTTGTGTCTATAAATTTAATGCTTTTAAAAGAATTTAACATTTTATTCAATCGTTTTACTCCTATTTCTTTAGAAATTCCGTACATTCCCACCACAAACTCTTCTCCTCCCCAGCGCCCTACTACATCTTCCATCCGAAATGATTGATTGAGTAATTGACCAAAACAGTTGAGAACGCGATCGCCCATTTCATGTCCGTACCGATCGTTGACTAACTTAAATTGATCTAAGTCTAAGACGGCTAAACAAAAAGGTTGTTGCTGACGAACAGCTAAACGCAATAATCGGGTAATATCCTGCATAGACTTGCTGCGATTACTCACTCCTGTTAGTAAGTCTAATTCAGTCTGGCGGCGAATTTTTCCCTGTTCTAATCTTTTTTTGACCCGAATTAGCAATTCTGCGGGTACAAACGGTTTATACAAAAAGTCATCCGCTCCCGCTTCAAAGCCATGTAATACTGTTTCCGAATCAGTATGTCCTGATAAAAACAGAATTGGCAAATTGTGCCATAGGGGATCATTACGAATAATTTGACAAAGGTCAAAACCATTTAATTCTGAAGTAGCAGCAACTCCATTACTTATAGAACGTGATTGCAATTGTACATCAAGAATTAATAAATCGGGAACAGTTTGTTCTAAAACTTCCCAAAATTGTTGGGCATTGTCCAATAGAATTAAATTATAATCTTCATTTTCTATAACCTTTTTGAGCAATTTGAGAATTTGCGGATCGTCATCAACAATTAATATTTTGGATTGAGTTTGATGAGACTGTTGCAAAGTTTGGCTGATTGCTGCTAGTACTTGAGAAGGAGCGATCGGTTTTTGTAAAAAGCCTTTACTTCCTAATCTGGCAGCTTGGACGCGATCGCTCAATTGATCTCTAGCGGTAAACACCAAAACCAAAATTTCTGGATATTTATTATGCAATTCTTCCAGAAATTCTAGCCCATTTTCTCCAATTTCTGCAAAGCTTAAATCCAACAATACCACATCTGGTTGCTGCTTTAAAATTAACTTCTTAGCTTGCTGTAAATTAGTTGCTACTTCCGCCTGAATCCCCCAAGTGATCGCTTCATTTGCTATATGTTCCGCTAATATTAAATCATCATCAACTATCAGCAAATTAGCAGAATCAGAGGTAAGATAAGTAGCTTTATTTTTCGTAACTTCCAGAGTATTTTCTATCTGGTATTCCCCAGACATTGACAGGCGTAATTTTTTAATTAATTCTTTTAATTGTTTAGCTTCAGAGTAATCCAAAGACGGCTGCTTGAGAATTTGCTGGATTTGACGCGAAATTTGAGAAGCTTCTTCCAAGCCAAAACTACCTAAAGAGCCAATTAAAGTATGTGCTTCTCGTTCAGCTTGCTGCTGTAGTTCACGGGTCAACTTACCTGCTTTGAGTGCTGTTACTGCTCGATCGATAATCGTAACGCGATCGTCATAAGATTGACGACACTCTTGCCAAATTTCCCAAAGTTCTGAAGAAGGAATTGTTACGGGAGTAGCAGCAGCGGCAGGAGTAGCTAAAGATAAAGAATTCTTCTGTTGACCATTTTCTTGATTTGGTCGCCGTAATCGATACCCCAGCTTATAAATTGTTTCAATCATATCTGGAACTCCGGCTTGTCTTAACTTATGCCGCAGTCCTTTAATTTGTGCCCTGACAGCATTTTCTGTTGGCGTTTCATGCTGTGCCCAAAGTTGTTCAATCAATCTACTTTGACTAAATATTTGGTCAGGATAACGCAAAAATAATTCTAACAATTGATATTCTTTTAAAGTAAGAGAAATCGGGTTTCCCGCGAATGTCACCTCACAGTTTTTCGGATACAGCTGCAAATCACCCCAACTTAATATAGACGATCGCTGCACCTGACCCCTGCGCCCCAATGCCCGAATTCGTGCTAACAATTCGTCTAAATTAATTGGTTTTACCAAATAATCATCTGCCCCCGCATCTAAACCCATAACTTTATTAGTTACAGTATCTACTGCCGTCATTAACAACACGGGAGTTTCTTGATTAGGAAGATGAATCGCATAATGTCCTCCCGATCGTAACTGTTGGCAAAAACTGATACCATCAAGTTTAGGCAACATTACATCCAGCAAAATCAAGTCATACTGAAAGACCTCAGCTAATTCCCATCCCTGTTGCCCATCAAGAGCCATATCAACTTGATATTGCTGCCAGTTCAAAGTTGTTTGTAGCAAGTTCGCCAAACTTCGATCGTCTTCTACTAAAAGAATCTTCACAAATTTATCCACTCCAATTTGTCTGTTTGAATAAATAGTTAAAATTTACGGCTATAATTCAGTGTTTACGCAGGTGTAGAAGCAAATTATGGGAATGCAGTTTAACAACTATCGCTAAGAAAAGCTAACAGAAATATTTGTTCCCTGTCCCCTGTTTCTTTCCCTTTCCAAAATGTCTCGGATTGTCAATTCGATCGCCGAAATGCACCAAGCCGCCAGCTTACGGAATAAAATTTGTTAAGAGTCTGAAATGATTCAAACCTAACAAAAAGATGTAATAAATTTATGTGGTTTTTGTGAAGATTAACAATTATTGTCAAAAAACCCCAAAACCATGCTATTTAGTGGTTTTGCGTTTTTTCGCTTTCCGAGTAGGTAAAATTACAGGTATTTAAATTTTGTATAGCAATGTTACGAATTCACATATATTTCACTAATTTTTTAGACCCTAAAACCGTTATCAAATTTTTTTATTGCCAGATTATCCCCGGAACTTAATTGCGACTCATTAGTTGCTTCAATCACTAAGGTGACAAACTACTATGAATAACTGCCCTTGCTGCTCCCATCAAATGCTCCGCCACATCCGACACCATCAAATTTATTGGTTCTGTCGCCATTGCTGGCAAGAAATGCCCTTACTAGAACGAAAAATTCCGAGTTTAATTCCCACTCTGGGCAAAGATAAGTTGATTGCTTCTTTAAAACCTTCTTTAATCAGTGCTTAAATTTCTGCAAATTTAAGGATGCTTCTGCCAAAACTGAGAATTATGGCACCAAGAGGCAGCAGCCCCGGTTTTTCGTTCTCAGGTTGAACCTGGGAACGAGTATTGGGAGGTATAACCTCCCCTGCTACGAGATCTGAGTTAGAGCGATCGCAACTCTTCCCAAAAATCAAGTGATTCTCAGCCAAAATAAATAAATCCCGAATTTGCTCTTGACACGGACAACTATCTCTGCTTTCATAAAGTAAGCAGTTATAGTTTTTTCCCATCCTTATATCTCAAACCAAACAAAATGTTAACCAGATCTTATTACTTTTATTATTGGTATCCAGCGGTTCACCGGGAGTGATCCAAGAGACGCTTGGAACCATCTGGTGAACCGCAGACCACAAAATCTGCGGTTTTTTGTTTATTTCAGGACAGTTTAACGACAATGACTACATCACTTTTCAGTTGGTTTTACGGATTTTATTTTTGGCCCAGAAACAGTTCCGGGTAAATAAGTCCTGTCGCCAACCTGACAACCACCCCCGGAACTTGAAAAAAGGTTCGGGGGTTTTTTATTAACCACACTTTTTCACCAAGGAGAAACACCAATGTTCAACGCAACACTCGCTTCCCAAACAGAATCCCACCAACAAACCATTGTCAAACTCACAGATGACGTGCGAATAGGTGGCAAAGACCTAGTAATTATCGGTGGGCCATGTGCAGTCGAAAGCTTAGCTCAAATGGAACAAGTCGCCAGTCATTTAGTTAACTCAGTTCAAGCATTACGCGGTGGAGTTTACAAACCTCGCACTTCCCCCTACTCCTTCCAAGGTTTAGGTGAAGAAGGACTAAAAATATTCACACAAATTCGAGAGCGTTATAATTTACCAGTCGTCACCGAAGTAATGTCAATTAGTCAAATAGAAACCGTCGCCGCTTATGCCGATATGCTGCAAATTGGCAGCCGCAATATGCAAAACTTCGACTTATTAAAAGCATTAGGACAAGCTGGTAAACCAATCTTACTCAAACGAGGATTAGCCGCAACTATTGAAGAGTTTATCAATGCAGCCGAATACATTTTAAGTCACGGAAATCCCGACGTAGTACTTTGCGAAAGAGGTATTCGCAGCTTCGACAACTATACTCGAAACGTCTTAGATTTAGGTGCAGTAGCCGCACTCAAACAATTAACACACTTGCCCGTAATTGTAGACCCATCGCACGCCGTTGGAAAGCGGGAATTAGTCGCACCTTTAGCGAAAGCTGCCATAGCCTGTGGTGCAGACGGATTAATCATAGAATGTCATCCACAACCAGAAAAATCCGTTTCCGATGCCCGTCAAGCCCTTTCACTAGAAGACATGGTACAACTAGTTAAAAGTATAAGACCTGTAGCTGAAGCGATCGGCAAACGAATCCCCACCTTAAAAAATCAACCACAACTTTTAGCAGCATAGAAATAGGATGGTAACAATCCATCCTATTTTTATTTTGTAGACTCAGAAACCCGGCTTCTTCAAGAAACCGGGTTTCTATAATTTCTGTATTTAAAAAAGCCAAATCTTTGATACCAACCAAAAACCCCATCTGCGTTCATCCGCGTTCATCTGCATTCATCTGCCTTCATCTGCCTTAAAAAAAACTAAATCTTTGACACCAACCAAAAAACCCCATCTGTGTTCATCCGTGTTTATCTGTGGATATCTGTGATTAAAAAAAGCCTATTCTGTTTTCAAACTAGAAATTTGTTGAGCAAACCAAGCTGCCGCACTACCATTCGTTCCCTCTTTCAACCGCCCCAAAGTTTGCTCCAACAAAGAAATAGGCAACCCTGCCAAAGCCAAAGACGAATCACATTCCTGATACTTACCATTTGCATCCAACTGAAAAGCAAAAACCCTTAAACCTTGAACATCAATCACCCAATATTCAGGTATTCCCATATCAGCATAAAGCTTTTTCTTTTCATCCAAATCAGTTGCCAAAGTTGTATCAGAAACCTCGCCAATTAAATTCGGTACTCGCCACCGATTCAAATCAATTCGACGCGGTTCGCCTTCTTGCCAACGGGGATAATCATCACCCAAATAAAGCACTAAATCTGGCGCACCTGATTGTTTTGGCGCTTTTTCTAATAAGCAACCTCCCAACGAACTAAATATCTGTTCTGGTTTTTGAATAAACCAGAGAATGAATAACATAGAAAACAGTTCGTTGATAGTAGCGTGATTAATTCCTTCCCAACCCATATCAATTACCAAAAGACGGTTTAGATGAAAAAACAAGCGCATTCTGTTATTAGTTTTATCGTCCCGATAAACTACATAGTCTTCCCAAGTAGCGGGTTTCCAATGATGCAGAATTTTTGCAGTTATTTCGCTGACTGTGGTAATTGATGCAGTCATAGTACTAATACTGAGATGATTTTAGTAAATTATAGCTTATTTTATATATCAGTTCGTTGTAAACGCTTCAGCGTTTTAGCACTGAAGTGCTTACAACGAACCTGGATTATGCTTTTAATTTTGCGAGTACATTCGCTACATTTGCGCCGAGTTTTTCCACTGATTCTTGTTGTTTTGGATCTTTCAAACTGCCATCAGGATTGAAGGCTTCGTAAGCTTTAGGAACAGCGACTTGATCGGGAAGTACAATTACTTTGATGTTACCTAAGATCGATCGCACAGTCACCAACCCCCGCAAACCGCCCAAAGCGCCAGGAGAAGCACTCATAATCGCCGCCACCTTATCAACAAAAGCCGCTAAAGGAGGCTCATTTTCCCCAGGACGAGAAGCCCAATCGATCGCATTTTTCAAAACTGGAGTAATGGAACTATTATATTCAGGACAAGCAATTAAAAGACCATCATGAGCTATCATTAACTCCTTAAACTTTCGTGCATTTTCTGGTGTTCCCTGCTCTTGCTCTAAATCTTCATCAAACAGCGGCATCGGAAATTCACGCAAATCGATATAAGTCACCTCCGCACCCACTGCACGCGCTCCATTAGCAGCGACTTGGACAAGTTTTTTGTTATAAGAATCCTTGCGAGTGCTACCTGCAAATGCCAAAACTTTGGGCGTATAAGCCATAAATGCTGTTTCCTTATGATGAGTTTGTGACCGAACAAATTATAATTGTTCTGAGCAATTATTAATATAATCAAATCATGGCTTTTGGCGAGAATTTTGCATGATTTGTTGCAATTGTTGTACCAACTGAGGATTCTTCTTTAATAGCTGAATTAGTTGCTGATTTTGACTTCCCACCTGTCGCACAAATTGCGGATTACTTTGAATTTGGTTGATCAACTGTGGGTTTGATTCTACTAATTGTTGCACCAACATTTTGACTAATTCTGGATTTTCGAGTATTAACTGTTGGGCTTGTTGAGATAAGCCGGGATTTTGTTGAATCAGTTGTTGTACTTCTTGTAAATTAACGCTGGGAACAGATAAATCAGTACCATTACTGTCTACAGTTTGAGCTTTAACCACAGTATTACCAAAATTCCCTAATGTGGGAAATACCCAAATAGTTCCCGCCAAAACACTAGTTAATCCTAACTTAGTAAGTTGCATCATTTTCGTTAATCCAGCAAAAATTAGTAAACTGTTTGCAGATTTTGTAGGGGAGAAGCATTCGGGTCAAAATTTACAGCCTAAAACCTAAATTTCTTGCCCGAATGCTTCTCCCTTATTGCATCCAGTCTAATCTTAAGCTAGATCAAATAACAACAATTCGGCAGAATTTGTTGCCTCAATAGTCACACGGTTTTGCTCAGTGATAGCGGCACCATCGCCAGCTTTTAAAGCCAAGTCATTGAGCATAATTTGTCCTTTAATTACTTGTACCCAAGCATGGCGTTCTGTTTCCAGAGTGTGAACTACCTGTTCCCCTGGCTCAAGTAAACTAGCGTACAGATCAACATTTTGGTGAATCGTAACTGAACCGTTGCGACCATCGCCAGAAGCAACTAAGCGTAGTTGACCACGCTTTTCTTCGTCAGCAAACATTTTTTGTTCATAACCTGGTTTTATACCCTTTTCATTAGGTAAAATCCAGATTTGTAAAAAATGCACGGGGTCAGTTTGAGAATGATTATATTCACTGTGAGCAATTCCAGTCCCCGCGCTCATTCTTTGCACTTCACCCGGACGAATTACCGAACTAGTACCCAGTGTATCTTTGTGTTCTAACGCACCTTCAACCACATAAGAAATAATTTCCATATCCTTGTGAGGATGAGTTCCAAAACCCATTCCAGGTGCAACTCTGTCTTGATTTATCACTCGTAAATGACGAAATCCCAAAAAATTTGGGTCATAGTAAGAAGCGAAAGAAAATGAGTGATAACTATCAAGCCAGCCGTGATTCGCGTGTCCTCTTTCTTCTGCTGGGCGGATGGTAATCATAGTAAATTCCTGTTAATTACTGCGTTTTATTTCTATATCTACTTTAGAACCTATAAGGCTAAAATGAAAAGTATGCACTTTAAAGTAAGATAGTACCCAAAAAGTTACTATGGAAAGTTTTGATACTTCAGAAAGATTGTCTTGTTCGGTAGAAATCACATTAAAAGTGATAGGTGGACGTTGGAAAGTATTGATTTTACGAGAACTTTTTATTGGTATAAAAAGATTCGGAGAACTACACCGAGCTTTGCATGGAATTACTCAAAAAATGTTAACGCAGCAGTTAAGAGAGTTAGAACAAGATGGGATTATTAATCGTCATGTTTATTTGCAAGTACCGCCGAAAGTTGAGTATTCGCTGACAGAATTGGGGGAAACTTTAAAGCCGATTCTTGATGCTATGCACGAGTGGGGGTTGATGTATTTAGACAAGAGATAGTAATAAAGCTGGTTCTTTGTGTAATTTTAGCGAAACAGTTGGACAGTCAAAGTGCAAATCATGACTGAAGAACAAGCGGCATTCAGTCCTAGCGTATTTGTACCGGGGATTGGCCCAAGTCCTGATAAAGTATTGCAAGCAAAAGTATTTTTTGTGAAACAATATATTAATAACTTAAGTTGTTAGTTACTGGAAAAATGGGAATGAATCGTCTTACTTTAAATGAAAGCAAGAAAAAACTTTTTAATTTGATCAAAATAGTATCTCCTGTTTTTATGGTCGGTGCGATCGGATTAGAATTGTGGAATTTTGAAACCAAACTAACAACCAATCAATTCCCCAGCAGTTTAGTGCTAATTCTTTGGTTGGGGCATATAGCG
Source organism: [Phormidium] sp. LEGE 05292 (assembly GCF_015207735.1). GTDB lineage: Bacteria > Cyanobacteriota > Cyanobacteriia > Cyanobacteriales > Aerosakkonemataceae > Floridanema. Next base: position 4,871 of record NZ_JADEWG010000112.1, on the reverse strand, counting down.
ATCGCAAGTCATTTAATCGAGGCAGTCGTCGCGGCTATTTATGCACCAGCCAAAAAACAAAAGCCGATTCAATATGCCACGTATACTTTTTTCGTCGGCACCGTTGGCTTATTGGAATTGTTTGACTCTGACCAAAAATAAAGGGATACAAGCCTTTTTCAACTTAGTAGAGGGATCAAAAATGGGAATTGTATTGCCACTGGAACTCCCGCCAAAATCACGAATTTTGATTGCTGGTGCAGGGGGAGGATTTGATGTAATTTGTGGACTGCCAATAGCGATCGAATTAGAAGCAGCAGGTCATCATATAGAATATGCTAACTATTCATTTACAAACCTAACAAATGTAATTAATGGTCATTGGCACAATGAACGTTTACTAGAAATTACATCTGAATCTTATCTAAAAGTTGGTGATTATTTCCCAGAAAAATTACTCGCTCTTTGGTACAAAGAAAAGCGTAAAAGTGAGCGTTCTATTTATTGCTTTGCTCATGGGGGAGTGCAACCAACTTTAGCAAGTTATCGTTATCTGGTAGAGCGGTTAAACATTGATACTGTAATCTGTGTAGATGGTGGCGTAGATGGTTTGTTTCGTGGTGATGAATGTGACTTAGGTACGCCATCAATGGATTCGATTTCCGTCGTGTCTGCTGCTTTGTGTAATGTCGATCGCAAATTTTACTGCATTACCGCGTTCGGTATCGAAGGTGCAGAAGGTAATGTATCTCATGGTTTAGCATTGCGGAGAATATCAGAACTTGTCAGGGAAGGTGGCTTTTTTGGTGTTGGTTCAGTAATTAAAGAAACACCTGTTGGTCAAGAGTTTCTAGGGGCAGTAAATTACATTTACAACTATTTACCTTCGCATCGTCAAAGTGTAATTGTCAGTAGTATTGTTGCAGCTATTCAAGGCACTTTTGGGCGTACTGTCGTGCATCCTAAAACAGAAAATTATCCTCCTTGGCTTTCTCCCCTAACACAATTAATTTGGTACTTCGATGCTGTAAAAGTGGCGCAATTAAAGCTGTTTTATCAGGATATATTAGAATCAGTTGAAGTCGGGGAAGTTGCAGAGGCGATCGAGAAAGTGCGTAGTCGATACGGAGTGAAGGAGTTTGAGAAAATTCCGATTTAAAGGAGCCAGAAGAATAAATTCAAGCGTCATCAAGCTGCGATATCTTGAGAGTTGCCACTAGCGATTGGTAATCATTCCAGTTTCTAGAGATACCTTTGCTACTAGTAAAGTGAAGTGCCATAACGGGGGCATTACGATAAAGCAAGATACCATTTTTATATGTAAGATCTGAAATATGTAATTTCGAGCTAGGGCCAGAACCATCTGGACGCAATACGAGGCAACAATGGGGTTCAACGATTTGAAAAAGATCGGGAATTCTGCCAACCCAGTCATTCCAAATGGTTATATCGCCCTTATGAGTCCGTTCACTTGTTAATTCTTGAACGAAAGCATCAAAAATATTTTCGTGGACTTTTCGGGAAATTCCTATACTACCAGTTTGCACATAAGCTTGCTCGAGCAAATGAGGAAGTTGTAAAACCATCTTTAGCTTTGATGGACTATCAAATGAAAGCCATTCTTTCCAAGTGAATGATTCCCCTACAAGAACCACGCGCTCTTCAGGATAATTTAAAAATGTATTAATAAACCCACGATCGATAATAACAATATCTGTATCAATCAAAACATAACGATTCATTACTGGCACCATTTTAGGTAAGAAAATTTTATTAGCCGACAATTTAACTTTTTTCGGCAGATGTAAAGTGTCGGTTACACGATCGCCAAAATATTTATGTAAACTATCCAGATGTTCTATCTGGAGATTTTCCAATGGAACAACCCAAGCGTATTGTTCTAATCCATAAGTTCGTAGCTGTTCATACATAAATAGCGCTTGAGAGAGAAACTTCTCATTTGTCGCGAAAACAATGGCAAAATCATTCATAAATCTCAAGTGGGCTGTCAATCACTTATACTCTGTAAGAAATACATCTACAGAATCGATTTCTCAGAATTTACATTATTATCGCACGATGTAGAATTGACATTCTTCTAATACAGGACTTTGCCTTCTACCTTGCGGCAAGTACGCTGATAACATACGGTTCTCACTACTGCAATTCCTCAACCTAGAGAGTTAACCTTTAATCAGTACACAAAAGTTCACACAGGATGAAGATTCATCCTATCTTATTGAACGCTCGGCGAGGTAATGCCCACTATGTTTGAGTACTTTACAGACAAAGCAGTTAAAGCGGTAATGCTAGCTCAGGAAGAAGCACGTCGCCTGGGACACAACCTCGTGGGAACCGAGCAAATTCTCCTGGGGTTGATTGGAGAAGGAACGGGAGTACCTGCTAGAGTCCTGAAAGACAATGGCGTAACTCTGGAAAAAGCACGTAAAGAAGTAGAAAATATTCTTGGTCAAGGTACTCGTTTCGTCCCCAGAGAAATTCCCTTCACCCCCAAGGTTAAACGGGTTTTTGAGCAAGCTTTTCAAGAAGCTCGTCAGTTTGGACATAATTACATTGGCCCCGAACACTTACTGCTGGCAATAATTCAGGAAGAAACTGGAGTTGCAGTTAAAGTGTTGGAAAATTTGGGTGTTGACACTGCCACTCTTCGCACGCAGATAATTAAGCAGCTGGGAGAAGTAGCTACGGTTGCTCCTGGTGGTAGACAGCAAGGATTTTCTCGTGGTAGAACCAAGACAGCAACTTTAGATGAATTTGCCAGCAACTTAACGAAGTTAGCCGCAGAAGGTAAGTTAGATCCAGTTGTAGGTCGGCAAAAGGAAATTGAACGGGCTGTACAGATTTTAGGTCGCCGGACTAAGAATAATCCAGTCTTGATTGGTGAACCGGGAGTTGGTAAAACTGCGATCGCAGAAGGTTTAGCACAACGCATCGCTAACGAAGATGTCCCGGAAATGCTGCAAGACAAGCAGGTTTATAGTCTCAATATGGGTTCGTTAATTGCGGGGACTCGTTTTCGCGGTGACTTTGAAGAACGTATCAAAGCAATTTTAAATGAAGTTCGTCAAGCCGGAAATATCATTTTGGTAATTGACGAAGTTCATACTTTAGTTGGTGCAGGTGGTGTAGAAGGCGGTATGGATGCTGCTAACTTACTAAAACCTGCATTGGCAAGAGGTGAATTGCAATGTATGGGAATGACGACTTTGGATGAATACCGCAAGCATATTGAAAGAGATGCTGCTTTAGAACGTCGTTTCCAACCAATTATGGTCGGTGAACCTTCTGTAGAAGAAACGATCGAGATTTTATATGGTTTGCGTTCTGCTTATGAACAACACCATAAGGTAAAAATCTCGGATGATGCTTTGGTTTCTGCTGCCAATTTATCAGACCGTTATATTTCCGATCGCTTCCTTCCCGATAAAGCAATTGACTTGATTGATGAAGCTGGTTCTCGCGTTAGATTGAGAAATAGCCAAACTTCTGGAACTAAGGAATTGAAGCAAGAATTGCGTCAAGTTACCAAAGAGAAAGAAGAAGCTGTCAAACTGCAAGATTTTGAGAAAGCTGGCGAGTTGCGCGATCGTGAATTAGAGTTAGAAGCTCAAATTAAAGCGATTTCTGACCAGAAAAATCAGCCAATTCATCCTGAAGCAATGTCAATTGTAGAAGAGGATGATATTGCACAAATTGTTGCTGCTTGGACTGGTGTTCCAGTTAGCAAACTGACAGAAACTGAATCGGAATTGCTGTTGCATTTAGAAGATACATTGCATCAGCGTTTGATCGGTCAAGATGAAGCAGTGACAGCAGTTGCGAAATCCATCCGTCGCGCTAGAGTTGGGTTGAAGAATGCTAATCGCCCGATCGCTAGTTTCATTTTCTCAGGCCCTACCGGAGTTGGCAAGACCGAATTAGCCAAAGCATTAGCTGCTTATTTATTCGGTTCTGAAGAAGCGATGATTCGCGTCGATATGTCCGAATACATGGAAGCTCACACTGTTTCTAAATTAATTGGTTCGCCTCCAGGTTTTGTCGGTTACGATGAAGGCGGTCAATTAACAGAAGCAGTACGTCGCAGACCTTACTCGGTAGTGTTGTTTGACGAAATCGAAAAAGCTCACCCCGATGTCTTCAATACCTTGTTACAACTGTTAGATGACGGTCGTTTAACTGATGCCAAAGGTCGCACGGTAGACTTCAAGAATACTCTGTTAATTATGACCTCAAACATCGGTTCTAAGGTGATTGAAAAAGGTGGCGGTGGATTAGGTTTTGAGTTTGCCGAAAATCTAGGTGAAGCGAATTATAATCGAGTTCGCAACTTGGTAAACGAGCAACTCAAGCAATATTTCCGTCCTGAGTTTCTCAACCGAATTGATGAAATTATCGTCTTCCGTCAGTTAACTAAGGATGAAATTAAGCAAGTTGCTGGCATTATGTTGCGCGAGATTTCTTCTCGATTAACTGAACAGGGAATTACCTTGAGTGTGACTGAGAGATTTAGCGATCGCTTAGTCCAAGAAGGTTACAATCCTGCTTACGGTGCTAGAGAATTACGTCGGGTAATTATGCGGCTTTTAGAAGATAGTTTAGCGGAAGCAATGCTATCCGGTCGCGTGCAAGAAGGTGATACTGCTGTTATTGATATTGGTGAAGGTGGCGAGGTAGTTGTCACCGCAGAGAAACAGCATGATTTAGTTCTGCAACCTGTTGGTTAAGGTTTTTGCACTGTTAGTTGTGCCACTTGAAGGATAAAGTGGCACTTTGTGCCATTTTATCCTTCAAGTAATTGAGTGCCATTTTATGCTTTCAGTTGGCGACACTTGTAACGCTGGGAAATAGCACGACATAAATCAGGGAAATAT
>NZ_JADEWG010000111.1 GCF_015207735.1 [Phormidium] sp. LEGE 05292 | reverse complement strand
TTAATAATAGAATTAAGCTCATTATTCGACAAAGCTATGGCTTTAAAAGCTTTGAATCTTTGCGAGAAAAGCTGTTAGCTTGTTTATTTAAATAAGATTTACTTATCCCCACAGGTACGGGAGAGCCAAAATATCTTTGCCGGAAATGGATGTTGGATAGTGATAGATAGCATGGGTCAAGTCCTCATGCTGAGGTTGATATTTTCATTGTACTTTGCCTAGAAGGAGACAAACTAGGCAAAGTTCTCATTTGTCTTTCTTATCAATTAAGCCGAAAAAATGGGTCATTTTTACAAAACTTTACAAGGCTGCACCTGATGACACGAACCTTCTATTTTCGCCAATTTCTGAGCTTAGTGTTGATGGTAGTTTTTTGGGTGCTGATTTTGTTAGTGTAAAGTCAATTGAAGTTGGGGAAAAGGCTAGAAAAAGCGATCGCGGACGGGTGTTACGGCATTGGCAGTTTGGGTGCGATCGACCAGAAGATTTATTGCACAATTATGGTTGGGATGCCACTGTAGTTCAACCAGGGGAAGAAGGTGCTAACTTTGGGCGTTATCGTGAGTGTCCACCATCACGAGATGTCCCAGGTACAAGACAAGTTTTTTTAGTCACTGCTAAGAAAAATTCTCAGGTCATATTCAGACAAAATCATGAAATTTGAACTGTTTACGCGAGTGGCATTACGGGAAGATATGTCTACAACTTAATATTTTGCCCAAATCTAAATTTCACAACAACAGCACCCAAACTGGACATACCGAGTAATTTCCTCTATTAATCAATCCTACTTGGAGAGACACTGAAGAACTAAAGCTTAGTTGTCTTACTCCCATTTTTTAGTTGAGGAAATATCAGTTTTCTAGTTGTTGAGTGCTGTTGTTAGTTAACCGAATCGATTTTAGATAAAACAGCTTTTTTCCTCCTTAGTTAATAGTGGACTTTAGCTGTAATCTTTATCTGATGAAGCTTTGTTGCTTCACTTATTAACTTACCATTTCCTTTAACATCTGCTGCAAGATGATAAATAACTTTACTTTTGACAGCAGGGAAATTCATCAATTCAGATGCGGTAAATTGCTAGTAAAGCCGAGCCATTTAGTTAATAGCAAAGGTAAGTAATCACTTAAAGAGTTGTAACAAATTCTTATATCTTCAACTATGACCAACGATTAACATATTACTTTGGGGGTTCTTGTTGCCCCCTGAAACGAAGCTCTCAAAGCCGTTCGGTAAATTAACTGTTTTGTCCAGATTTTGTTGGTAAAACAATTGTAAATTCAGTCCCTTGGCCTGGGGTAGAATTAACTTCAATGGAACCGCCATGTTTTTCGACTATTATAGACTTAGCGATCGCCAATCCCAATCCCGTCCCTTTCCCAACCGCTTTGGTCGTAAATAAATGGTCGAAAACTTTTTCTTTGACTGATTCGCTTATGCCTTTACCATTATCTACGATCGCAATCTTCACCTGGTTGTCAGCACGGGAAGTTTCAATGGTAATTTGATTGGGATTAGCTTTAATTTCGGCAAAGCTTCGCTGATTATTTGACTCATCTATTGCATCGATCGCATTGGCAATAATATTCATAAATACCTGATTTAGTTGACCGGGAAAACACTCAACTGGCGGTAAATTACCGTAGTTAGTAATCACTTCGATCGCCGGACGTTGGTCGTTTGCTTTCAAACGATGTTTGAGAATTAACAGTGTACTATCGATACCTTCATGGATATTAAATGGCACTTTGTAATCTCGATCGGCACGAGAGAAAGTACGTAAACTGGTACTGATATTTTTGAGCCTGTCACACGCCGCCGACATGGAATCGATTATCTTAGGTAAGTCTTCTAAGCTATATTCCAAATCGATTTCTTCGGCATGGTCTTTAATTTCTTCGCTCTGGTGGGGGAAAGTTTCTTGATAGAGTTGCAAGTGTTCGATTAGTTCGGCAATAGTCGGTTTAGTTTCTAAAAGACTGGCAGAGATAAAACCAAGGGGATTATTCATTTCATGTGCTACCCCAGCTACTAAATTACCTAAAGCCGACATTTTTTCACTTTGGATTATTTGTAATTGAGCGTTTTGTAAGTTATGTAATGCTTGTTCTAATTCCACTGATTTTTGTTGTAATGCTTGTTCTGCGATTTGGCGATCGGTAATATCATCTGCCAGCGAAGCAACTCCTATTAACTCGCCATCCGCATTCACAAGCACATTGTTATACCAAGCACAAATAATCGTTTTACCATCCTTTGTGAGATTTTCATTAATAATGTAATTACCACCCTGCTGCGATATAATATCGACGCTCACACCCTCTAGTTGTGCTTGAATCGCTTCAGGAACGATGAATGTGAAGTGACGACCCAAAGCTTCCTGCTTGGTATAGCCAAAGATTCGTTCTGCTGCTGGGTTCCAGTCAGTAACCTGAAAATTGATATCCCACTCTATGACGGCTACTGGAGTTTGCTCAACCAATAGCTGGAGTCGTTGCTGGGATGCTTGCAACCGAGATTTTGCGGCACTTAACCGATCGACCGAGCGCTCTAGTTGTTGAGAATATTCTAGCGATCGCTCATACAATTGAGCATTTTCTAGAGAAATAGCAGCTTGAGCGCAAAGGAGATTTAGGAGTTCGACGCGCTCATGGGTAAACGCTCCCGTTACTAAATTATTCTCTAGATATAAAATGCCCATCAACTTACCTTGATGCAAAATCGGGCTGCACAAGATACTTTTCGGCTGCTGACGGATAATATAAGGATCGTTGGCGAGAGTCGGATCGGCACTTGCATCCAGCAGCACAACAGTCTGCCTATCATGCTTGACTTTGTAAATCAGTTTATGGGGAATGTCCTGACTCTCTTCAATCGGAAGACTCTGCAAGATAACTGGCTTTGAAGCTGTGGTAATTGACCCTTTGATTAACAGGCGATCGTCCAGCATCAGCATAAACACGCATTTATGGGCCCCCGCATTTTCGATGACAATGGAAAGCAACGATGAAAGCAGTTTGGACAGTTCGATTTCGCCTGAGATAGTTTGAGAAGCTTTGAGAATGGCAGCTAAATCTAGGGTATCTGAGACACTACTGCTAGAAGTGGCAGAACTAATGGATGTGACACTCCCCAAGGCAAAGACGGTTTCGTTGACACAGAGGGCGGCGCGGGTTTGCTGTAATATCGCAGCCAGCAGTTGCGGGTAGCGTTTTTCTAAGTCGGCAACTTTGGCCTTTGCACCCCAGCGAGCATAACCATAGTAAGCTTCAGTCATGTATTCTTGGGCTATGCGTTGTTTGCCCCATTCCAGGTAAAACTTTGCCGCCAGTTCGTTGGCTAATGCTGCTTCGTGGATGAATTGGTGTTCGATCGCCAGCGCGATCGCCCGATCGTAACATTCACTGGCAGCAACTTTTTCACCCAACACCCGGCATCTTTCTGCTTCTACCAGATACCATTTGTGCAAGTAGTTCATGGGGGCATTGTGCGCCCATTGATGCAGAGTCGTTTGATGGGTGGCGATCGCAGCAAGAAGCTCGGCTTGCTCGGTTTGTGGCTGGGTGGGGAAGAGTGCCAGGTACGTTAGTGCGGCATAGAAATGGAAAGCGGGAATAAAAACCAATCCTGATACTGCCATTAAGTAGGACTTGCTTTGAGTGATGTAGTCGAAGGCAGCCTGGTAATTGCCAAAGCAGTAGGCAAGCAGCAGTTTATAGATGTAGACAAGGGCAAGCGAAGTGAGATCCTTGTCCTGCTGGTGCTTCGGCAGCGTCACTGTTTCATCGTAGATAGTGCCAATTAAGTAATCGGGTTGGTTCACCGTCTCTCTCAAATTCTGCACCGTTTGCCGCACTGCATTTGAATGAAAATGTGCCGAATCTTGTTTCATCTGAGCCAGCGCAGCACTGTAAGCGGCGAATTCGGATGCTAAAGTGTCCAGGTCTACACCCGCGAAAACCGCAATATTTACGTAAGATATTAAGCTGTAACCAGCAGAGAGGAAATCGCCTGTTTCCATACCTGCCGTGTAGCCATTTTTCAGCATCGGTAGCGTTGTTCTGAGCGCTTCCTGGTGATGTTGGATGAAAGCCCCGAACAAAGTTAGAGTAAGAGACTTCGTGCCCTGAGCATTCAACCGTTCCAGCAACGCGAGTGCTAATCTCCCAAATCCATAGCCTGTTTCGATTTCGCTCAAAAAAGCACACAGCACCATGCCATGAAGCGCATATCCTACCACCGAGGCGGGGGCATTGCCAAACTGGAGTGATAACTGCACCATCGTTGCGCCCAATAGGGGCAGTAATCCCGGCATTCCCTGGAGCACTGGTGTAAATAGCACTCCTAAGATTTGCATCGCGGCTTGGGCGGTGGGATTGGTCATGCTGGGTAAATTTACCAGGGCGGACAGATCGTTGCCGCTCTGTTGGTTAGCAAGGTCTTGTAGCACTTTGCCGATTTGGGCTTCATCCGGCGTACTCGGAAGCTCCACCCCTAATTGACTCAGTGCCTCTCTTCCGACAGCAACAGCCTCTAACATTTGGCTCTGGGCCGTTTGTGCCGCAATTTGAATTTCGTAAATTTTCACTTTGTCGAAAATTGTCTGTGCTTGCTGCAATACGAATGCGGCTTGCTGTTCCATGCCCTCAATGTCACCATTCAAGTAACTGGCTTCGGCGGCGGCTACATATAGATTTAGCGTCAGTTCGTACTGATGAAGCCAGCAGTCTGGCTGGAGTAAATCCATCCCAGTTTGTAGATAAACCCTTGCAGCAGTGTATGCAGTCGCATTTCTGGCTTTCGTTCCCGCTTTCAAATTCAGTTGTGCTAGCGCTTCTCGATCGCTCGGTTGTGTGAGTAATGCCCGTCCTCGGTTCAGATGTCCGACAATATCAAACAGCTTTTCTGCTTGCTCTGTTTCCGAGAGCTTTTGCTGAAGTAGCTGTCCAATTTGCAGGTGGGTTGCTTGTTTGTTGTCATCGGGAATCAGCGAATAGGCGGCTTGCTGAACGCGATCGTGTGAAAATCGATAGGTTGGATTAACTGTATCCTCTAAGTCTGACTGGTGTGTACACTGAAAAAACTTATAAGTCTGACTGGTGGGCAAAATCAAGCCTGATTGCAAGGCTTTCCACAATGCTGTTGCGGCATCGGTTGCAGAAAATTCTGAAACTATAGCCAATGTCTCTAGATCGAATTGAGCGCCAATACAGGCAGCAAGTTTGAGGACATTTTGGGTTGCATCGGGTAACTTTTGCAGTTCCAGCGCCATGAACTCGACTACATCATCAGTAAGCGAGAGCAATTTCACTGCTGCAATATCGCACTGCCAATGTCCCACATTGAAGTCATAAGCAATGTAGCCATCCTGATGCAAAGCTTTGAGAAATTGGGTGGCAAAGAAGGGGTTGCCTTTGGTTTTTTGATAAACTAACTCGCTCAAAGGTTGCGCTGCGATCGGGGAACAACTGAGGGTGTCAGCCACCAAACGATCGATATGAGATTGACTTAATGGAGCTAGAGTCAGGGTACTGATGATTGCTAAGTCTTTCTTCATCTCCTCAAGTATTAGCATTAAGGGATGAGCCGCAAAGACTTCGTTATCCCGATAGGCTCCAATTATTAGCAGATAGCCCATCTCGCTTTGACTCATCAACACTTGCATCAAGCTTAGTGAAGCGGAATCTGCCCACTGCAAGTCATCGAGAAACATTACCAAAGGATGCTGCTGTGTCGCAAACACCGCAATGAACTTGCCAAATAACAAGTTGAAGCGGTTTAAAGCTGCACTACCACTGAGTTCTAGGACTGCTGGCTGGTTGCCGATAATTTGCTCTAGTTCGGGAATGACATCGATTAAAACTTGCCCATTTTCACCTAAAGCAGATAAGATTTTCTCTTTCCACTGCAACAATTGAGTATCGCTTTCACTCAGCAATTGCCCCATCAAGTCACGAAAAGCCTGGACAAAAGCACTCAAAGGAATGTTGCGTTGAAATTGGTCGTATTTGCCTTTGATAAAATAACCGCGTTGGCGAACAATTGGTTTATGCACTTCGTTGACAACTGCTGTTTTCCCAATTCCCGAAAACCCTGCAACCAGCATCATTTCTACCCCCCTATGTCCCCCCTTGCTAAGGGGGGACATAGGGGGGTTAGCAACTCTTTCAAAGGCTTGTAGTAAAGTTGCTGGTTCGGTTTCTCGTCCGTAGAGTTGGTCAGGGATGATGAAGCGATCGCACACATCCCGACTCGCTATTTCAAAACTTTCAATCTTACCCGAAACTTGTAACTGATGCAGACAATTTTCTAGATCGAATTTCAGTCCTAATGCACTCTGATAGCGGTCTTCAGCATTCTTCGCCATCAATTTACTGACAATTTTTGATATTACAGATGAAATTTCTGGATTAATTTCGTCTACTAATGGTGCGATTTTGGCAATATGAGAATGTACCAACTCCATCGGGTCGTTGGAGGCAAAAGGTAACTTTCCCGTGAGTAATTCGTAGAAAGTTACACCAAGTGAGTAGAAGTCTGTGCGATAGTCTATCCCTCGATTCATTCTACCTGTTTGTTCGGGGGATATATAAGCTAGTGTTCCTTCTAATACATTAGGATTGACGAGTGCTTGAGTTTCTCTTGGTAATAAAGATGCAATACTAAAGTCAATTAATTTAACTTGTTTGGTTTCGGGATTGATTAATATATTGCTGGGTTTAATGTCTTTGTGAATGATGCGCTCTTGGTAGAGTAAATTTAAGGTGTCGCACAGTGCGATCGCGATCTCTAAAAACTCTTGTAAAGATTGGAGATTTCCTCTCATTTTCCATTCCTTGAGAGAAATTCCACCAAAATCTTCCATGACCAAAGCATAGCCATTTTGGTAAGGTTCTAGGCTATAAGTTTGGACGATTAGGGGTGAATTCAGATTTTTGGCAATGGTATATTGATTGCGAAATTGGACTATTTCAGAGAAGCTAGGATAAGGATTTTTCAGCAGTTTGATTGCTACAGGTTTTCCATCTTGTCGATAACCTCGATAAACAAGGGTTCTCGAACCATTGTAGATTTGTTCGGTAATGCGATATTCAGTCAGATTGAATAAAGCGCTCATCATCTTACTAAATCCTGATAACTTCCTAGATTGATTATGCCCAAATCTTTGATTAAATTTACCAAACCTAGCTAACCTGAATTCGCGCTAAGCCTAAACTTGTCAACCTTGGAAATCAAGCATTGATTCATTTTTTTTATGCAAGTTTACGTTAGCGTTAAGCGTTATCAATTATAGTTAAGATTATTCTCAATTTCAACTATTTTACTGGTTAATTTCCAATTTGGAAAACTTCCAATATAACCCACAAAAGTAGTTGAACATAAATAATGTTAACTATATTAACTTTTATGAAGATGGTCAATCGTTGACAATCCAACGATGGTGTGATTTTTACAAAATTTAATACTGTATGGTTGACTTTTGCTCGACTACTTAGAATCAAGACTTTTAGCGATTTTTTCTGGCGAACTCAGGTTAGCTAATTATTATGAAGGAATTTCAATGAGAAATTCCGTACCCTGACCGAGAACAGAGTTGCAACTCAATTTGCCGTTGTGGGTTGATTCAATTATAGACTTAGCGATCGCCAATCCCAATCCCGTTCCTTTACCCACAGATTTCGTCGTAAATAAATGGTCAAATATTTTTGATTTGACTGATTCGCTTATGCCTTTACCATTATCAGCAATGGCAATTTTTACACAATTATCTTTTATGGAAGTAGTAATAGTAATGCGGTTGGGATTAGCTTTAATTTCGGCAAAGCTTCGCTGATTATTTGACTCATCTATTGCATCGATCGCGTTAGCAATAATATTCATAAATACCTGATTTAGTTGACCGGGAAAACACTCAACTGGCGGTAAATTACCGTAGTTGGTAATCACTTCGATCGCCGGACGTTGGTCATTGGCTTTCAAACGATGTTTGAGAATTAACAGTGTACTATCGATACCTTCATGGATATTAAATGGCACTTTGTAATCTCGATCGGCACGAGAGAAAGTACGTAAACTGGTACTGATATTTTTGAGCCTGTCGCAGGCTGCCGACATGGAATCGATTATCTTAGGTAAGTCTTCTATGCTATATTCCAAATCGATTTCTTCGGCATGGTCGATAATTTGCTCGCTTTGGTTGGGGAAAGTTTCTTGATAGAGTTGCAAGTGTTCGATTAGTTCGGCAATAGTCGGTTTAGTTTCTAAAAGACTGGCAGAGATAAAACCAAGGGGGTTATTCATTTCATGCGCCACCCCAGCTACTAAATTACCTAAAGCCGACATTTTTTCACTTTGGATTATTTGTAATTGAGCGTTTTGTAAGTTATGTAATGCTTGTTCTAATTCCACTGATTTTTGTTGTAAGGCAAGTTCTGCGATTTTGCGATCGCTAATATCTCGCATCACAACTACTGCACCAACTTTGTTACCCCAAGGATCGTAGATTGCTTGTCCGCTAGCTAACAAACTTCTCCGAGAACCTTGCTTAGGTACAATTACCATTTCGGCATTTTCAACGATTTCTCCTTGCCAAGCGCGAAACAGAGGAATTTCCGTTTTTGCTAGGGGTGTTATACCATCCGGTTGATAGAGTGAAAAATATTCTGCCCATTGTTCTGGCGGTAATGATTCCACTGGTAAGCCATGAAATTCACGAGTTGCTTTGTTAAACAGGGTCAAAGTCCCACTAGCATCGCAGACAACAATTCCATCGGTAATATTGTGAATGATGGCATTCAAAAACTCTCTTTCCTTAGCTAGAGATACTTCGGTTTTTTGTAGTTTTTCTAGTGATGCTTGTAAGGACTGAGATTTTTCCTGTTCTCGTTCATAAAGTCGGGCATTTTCTAAAGAAATAGCAGCTTGAGCGCAAAGTAAATTTAGGAGTTCGACGCGATCGTTTGTAAATACCCCCGTTACTAAAGTATTTTCTAGATATAAAATGCCCATCAACTTGCCCTGATGCAAAATCGGGCTGCACAAGATACTTTTCGGCTGCTGACGAATGATATACGGGTCATTGGCTAAAGTCGGATCTGCCGTCGCATCAAGCAGCACAGTGGTCTGCCTGTTGTGCTTCACTTTGTAAATCAGCTTGTGGGGAATGTCCTGACTCTCCTCAATGGCAAGGTGCTGCAACACGACTGGCTCCGCACCCTCGATAATTGACCCTTCGATCAGTAAATGATTGTCTCGCAAGAGCATGAACACGCATTTATGGGCCCCCGCATTTTCGATGACAATAGAAAGCAATGCCGAGAGTAGTTTTTCAAATTCGATTTCACCTGAGATAGTTTGAGAAGCTTTGAGAATGGCTGCTAGATCGAAAGCTACAGAGGCGCTGCTACTGCTGGAACTGGGAGAACTGCTGGAGCTACTCCCCAATGCGAAGATAGTTTCTTGAGTGGAGAGGGGAGAACGGATTTGCTGGAGGATGGGGGCGAGAAGTTCGGGATAGCATCGCTCCAAGTCGGCGACTTTGGCTTTAGCGCCCCAACGAGCATAGCCATAGTAGGCGTTCGTCATGTATTCGGCAGCAATGCGTGCTTTACCCCAGTCGAGGTAAAATTTGGCGGCTAGTTCATTGGCTAGTGCTTCTTCTTGAATGTATTCGTTGGCTTTGGCTCCAATGATGGCACGATCGTAATGTTCAATTGCTTCGGCTTTATTGCCTAAAACCCGATGTTTTTCGGCTTCAACTAAATACCATTTATGCTGATGATTCATGGGAGCATTCTGCGCCCACTGTTGCAAAATAGTTTGATGGTCTTCCACCAAAGCGAGAAGTTCGGCTTGCTCCTGCTCTGGCTGTGTGGTGAAGAGTGCCAAATGCGTCAGAACTGTATAGAAATGGAAATTGGGAATACAACTCATCCCTGATAGTGCTATTAAATACTGTTTCGCTTGGGTACTATATTCTAGGGCAGAGGTGTAGTTACCAAAAAAGTATGCCAACATCAGTTTGTAAGTGTAAGCAAGAGCGATCGCACAAAGATCCTTGTCCTGATGGTGCTTAGGAATCATCACCATTTCATCATAGGCATTGCCAACTAAGCAATCTGACAGAATCCGGGCTTCCTTCAAGTTATGTACAGTTTGCTGCGTCATATCCAAATAAGTTAGGGCAGAATGTTGTTTTATCTGCACTAAAACAGCCCTGTAATCTGCTATTTCCTGTTCCCAAATATCCAGTTCTACCCCAGCAAAAAATTTGGCAATAAAGTAATTAAGCGAGTTATAGCCAGCGTTGAGAAAATCACCAGTTTCTATACCCGTTGCATAGCCATCTTTCATCGTCAGTGTTGTTACCATGAGCGATTCTTGATGATGTTGAACCCAGACCGAAAACAGAAATAGAACTTTACATTTGAATTCCCCGACATTAAATCGATCCAGCAAGTTGATTGCTAATCGCCCAAAGCTATACCCTGTTTTCACTTCTCCCAAAAAAGCACACAACACCATACTGTGAATCGCATACCCCACAGTCGAGCCTGGTGCATTGCCAAACTGGAGTGATAAACTCACCATCGTCGCACTCAGGATGGGCAGTAATCCCGGCATTGCTGGTAGAATCGATGAAAATAATAATCCTAAGAGTTGCATAGCTGCCTGAGTCTGGCGCTCGCTCATTACAGGTAGATCGACTAATTCCTCAATCCCTCTATCACCTTGAAGACTGGCTACGGTTTGCAGCGCTTTAGCAATTTTGGCTTCGTCAGGTGCAATTGGGAGTTCAACCCCCAATTGAAAGAGTGCATCTCTTCCGACTGCAATAGCTTCAAACATCTGGCCCTGGGCTGTCTGGGCGACGATTTGAATTTCGTAAATTTTAACTTTGTCTAAAATTGTTTGAGCTTCTTCTAACACCAGTGCAGCCATCTGTTCCATGCTGTCAAGATCGGCATTCAAATAAGCGGCTTCCGTAGCAGCAACATGGAGATTCAGAGCCAATTTATATTGCTCTTGCCAGCAGTTAGCTGTCAGTAACTCAATCCCTTTTTGCAGATAAACTCTTGCCGCAGTGTATGCTGTAGAATTTCTGGCTTTCTGTCCCGCTTTTAAGTTAAGTTGAGCTAAGGCTTCTCGTTCTGGCGGTTGAGTAATTAACTCACTTCCTAAATTAAAATGCCCGACCAGATCGAACAGTTTTTCCTCTTGCTCTAACTCGGAGAACTTTTGTTGAAGTAATTGTCCAATTTTTAGATGAGTTGCTGTTTTCTGTTCGTCGGGAATCAGGGAATAAGCAGCTTGTTGTACTCGGTCATGTAGAAATCTATACTTGGCTATTTGTTTAGTAGTATTTTCATGTTCCACTACCAATCTTTCATTTTCTTCTCCCTGATAAAACTTATAAACATCGCCGATCGGCAAAATCAAGCCTTCTTGTAATGCTTTCCATAAATCCGCCGACGTTTCAATTTCTGATTTTTCTGAAACAATTGCCAAAGTTGAGAGATCGAACTGATTGCCAATACAAGCTGCTAACTGCAATATCTGTTGAGTTGATGGCGGTAGTTTTCGCAATTGAAAACCCATAAAGGCCACAACATCCTCTGTAACTGCTTGCTGGTTCACTTGTGCAATGTCACATTGCCATCCCCCGGCTCGATCGGGGGGAGTTGGGGGGGTGAATTGAATCAGTCGCTCTTGATGTAATGCTTTGAGAAACTGGGTAGCGAAAAACGGATTTCCTTGAGTTTTTTGAAAGATTAATTGAGAAAGAGGTAATGCCAAAGTTTCTGGACATTTCAGTGTGTCAGCAACTAATTGATTTACTTTGACTTGACTCAATGGCGCTAAAGTAATCGTATTAATCGTTGCTTGGTTTTTTTGCATCTCACTCAAGGTTAAGATTAATGGATGTGCTGGATTAACTTCGTTATCGCGGTACGCACCAATTAACAAAAGATAACTCGTATCAGCCATTAAAAGTTCCATTAACTTCAGCGATGCCAAATCTGCCCATTGCAAATCATCTAAAAACATCACCAATGGATGTTCAGCACTGGTAAAGACTTGGGTGAATTTTTGAAACAATAAATTAAATCTATTTTCTGCCGCCGTTCCTGATAATTCTATAGCTGGTGGTTGTTCGCCAATAATTCTTGATAATTCGGGTATGACTTCAATAATTACCTGACCATTTTCTCCAACTGCTGATAATATTTGGCTTTTCCAGTGCTGAATTTGTGCATCACTTTCAGTTAATAATTGCTCCATTAAATCTCGAAATGCTTGGACAAATGCACTCAAAGGAATATTACGTTGAAATTGGTCGTATTTCCCTTTGATAAAATAACCGCGTTGCCGCACAATGGGTTTGTGAACTTCGTTGACAACTGCTGTTTTTCCAATGCCGGAAAAGCCAGCGACTAGCATCATTTCTACCCCCCTATGTCCCCCCTTGCTAAGGGGGGATTGAGGGGGGTTAGCAACTCTTTCAAAGGCTTGTAATAGAGTTTCAACTTCGGTTTCTCGTCCGTAGAGTTTGTCGGGGATGAGAAAGCGATCGCACACATCCCTTCGTCCAATTTCAAACCTATGAATTTCTCCAGTTTCTTTTAACTGACATAAACATTTTTCTAAATCGTATTTCAGTCCTAACGCACTCTGATAGCGATCTTCCGCATTCTTTGCCATCAATTTGCTGATAATCTCTGAAAGTACAGATGGAATTTGTGGGTTTATTTCGCGTACCAAAGGTGCAGCTTTGGCGATATGGCAATGCACTAATTCCATCGGATCGTTTGATTGGAATGGCAAGTTTCTTGTCAGTAATTCGTAGAAAGTGACACCAAGGGAATAAAAATCTGTTCGGTAATCAATTCCCCGGTTCATTCTGCCAGTTTGTTCGGGAGAAATGTAAGCAATTGTTCCTTCTAATACATTGGGATTGATGAGAGTTTGAGTTTCTCTTGGTAGTAAAGATGCAATACTAAAATCGATTAATTTAACTTGTTTAGTTTGAGGGTTAATTAAAATATTGTTGGGTTTAATATCTTTGTGAATAATCCGTTCCCGATACAGAATATCTAAGGTTTCGGAAATGGCGATCGCTAAAATTAAAAATTCTTGAATAGATAGTGGGTTTTTCTGTTTCAATATCCATTCTTTTAAGGAAATTCCTCCAAAGTCTTCCATTACTAAGGCATAACCATTTTGATATGGCTCTAGGTTATAAGTTTGAATGATTCCAGGGTGATTGAGGTTTTTCGCAATAGTGTACTGATTGCGAAATTGCACCAGTTCGCTAAAGGTGGGATATTGATTGCGTAATATTTTGATTACCACAGGTTGTTGATAATCCTTTGAAGAGCCTGCACTAGCACTCTGCCGAATCCCTCGATATACTAAAGTTCTAGAACCTGCATAAATTTGTTCGGTAATCTGATAATCCAACAGATTTGTAATAGCAGCCATATTCTATTTGCCCCTTCTAAATCTAGTTTAACAATGCAGAACCTTTCTTTTACAAGCAGGAATATTACTCCCTATTTTCCAAAATCCATTGACAAATAAACAGGATTCTCAACTTACCTAAAAAATGGTTTTTGCCAAAAATTGTATGTTTCATGGGAAGTATCGACGCAGAAACTGGATTAATAACCTAATTGTATCAACGATGTCTGCCAATAGGAATAGAAATATTCCTTTCAAGGTATTGTAAAAAAGGCTGATTTCTAGCTTACTAAATATAAGTAAAATTTAGCAAAAAAAAAAATGATACTTGGGCAAGTGTTTAAACCTACATCCCACACCCCAAAATGTCAGACTACGGATTTTTTTTAAGCTACAAAAGCGCATATTCCAAGCCTCTCAACGTGAAGATATTCGAGCAGTCCGCAAGCTTCAAAAGACCTTGATTAATTCTTGGTCGGCTAAGGTAATAGCTGTGCGCTGGGTAACTCAGGATAACCAGGGCAAGAAAACAGCCGGAGTAGATGGGATGAAAAGTTTAACCCCTTGTCGGGTTTCCACCTCTGACCAGTCCTGTTCTCGTCAAGAACGATTCAAGCTAACGTAGTACGTCGCCGTGAAGAAACTGCCGCGACTCGTAGTATGTTGAACACTGCCAAAGTGATGGAAGATAATCCTGTTGCCTTGCGCCTTAAGGAATTGGAAGTACTAGAACGAATAGCTGAGAAGATAGATCGAATTCAAGTTAACGGTAGCTTGGACAGCATCTTAACGGAGTTGATTCGCATCAACAGGCAATAAAGTTTATACCAGCGCGATCGCCTTATTTAGCTAACGAAGAAAACAATGAAACTGAAGGAAATTAGGCAGCAAGGATACAAAGCTGCTTCCGGGGAAGCAAAAGTCAGACGTTCTACAACACTTTGGATTTGGTCAGTGTGGTTTTGAGTTGTGGATTGCGTTTTGTTTGCAGCAGACACTAGCTTTTGTTATTTTTTCCTTGGTTGATTGTTACTAAACAATAAACTATGAACCCACAAAATTTCTCACTTCATTATACAATTAGACTGAGGAAATATCTAAACTAAAAGTATTAAGATTCTAATTAGTTAGCAACTATTAACAGGTGAAGTCATGAAATATGGATGGTTAACTTTAGTATTAGCAGTGGCTTGTGGTTTAAGTGCAGTGAATGTCAATGCTCAAACCACGAACTCATCGAATCAACAACAATATGGTAGTGGGAATTTGCTGAATTATCCACCAGGAACTCGTGTTTATGGAAATGGAACAATTTCTACACCTAGATCTGGCATCATATCTCCTACTGTTGCCGTTCCTCGCGGAAATGGCTCTACAACTTACTACTATCCCAATGGCACTCAAATCACTATTGATAAAAACACAATTAACCCGACTGGAACATTTATTTCTCCGGGTATTAATGGCGGAATCAGAGATAATAGGCTAACCAATCCCAACAATTATCTTCTGAATCGATAGGATGCCAAAATTCAAACAAATGGTGTTCCCCAAACATCCCAATTTTGTTTGTTAAAAGGTGATTTCCATTTAGCGATTAGTACTGATTCTAGTTGTTGTCTGGGTTTAGTTGTAGCGACCTGCAATACTAATCTGATATTTTTATTCATTGGTTTGTCTGCCGATCTGTTGGGAAGATCTAACTGTGCGATCGCATTCGATTCAACAGATTTGCATCACCCAAGATAAGGGTATTGTTGGGGTTTAGTTTTCAGTAGTTCTTCCCAGTATTTTATCGCATTGTGTTTGGTGGTTTCTAGACCGCGCTGTTTGTGTACTCTGCATATTTCCATGAGAAAATATGTCAGTTTAATCGCCGTCAAAAAGTGAACAAACCCCACAGCCTTTAAATGTTGTAAAAACAAGTGTATGATAATTTGTAGTTTCTGTTTATGGCGAAAGTGTCGCCACCATTGCATTTGATGTATGGCAATACTATTTGGGTAATTGAGCGTATTTTCTACTTGAATCAATTTATCTTTTACTTCATAATAAAACTGCAATTCTTTATCATAATCACCCACTTGATAAGCACGATCGGCATCATCAGCTAATTGATATGCTTCACTGATTAATTTACCTGCGGTTGCTGACTGTTGTTGACTATATCCAAGTTTTGTATAGATATTAGCGGCAGTGGTTGCTAATTCTGTAAACTCAAGAGCATCATGCAACCAATATATTTGTGCTTGAAATTCACCCAAGATAACAGCTAAATTTTCATTCATGTTTCTCATCCAAGTAGATAAACCAATAACTAAGTTTAGTTTATGCCTCTTGGCTGTGACGATGCTAGTTTATCTGCTCAATTTTTATCTTTTAGCCGATGAGAATATCTCCTTCTAAATCTGTTATATAATAAACAAATTCTCTGTTTTTACCAATAACGAATTGATGATATGTCAGACTTCAACTATCCGATCGCAATTACAGCTAGCGAAGTAGCTCCTCGTGCGAAGAAGAGTATTTATCCAGAACCATTTGCTAGCCGAATGGAAGGAAAAGAGAAACGCATTTTGGGCGATTTGTTTGGAGTAAAAAATTTTGGTGTGAACCTCACACGATTAAAGCCATCGGCATCTTCTGCTCTTCGTCATGCCCATACTACCCAAGATGAGTTTATTTATGTTTTGCAAGGTTGTCCCACATTAATCACAGATGAAGGGGAACAGCAGCTAGTTCCTGGTATGTGTGCAGGTTTTCGGGCAGGTTCTGGTAATGCCCATTGCTTGGTTAACTATACCAATGAGGAAGTTGTTTACCTGGAAATAGGCGATCGCACGCCCGGTGATGTAGTCACTTATCCTGATGAAGATCTACAAGCGATGCTGGTAGATGGAAAATGGCAATTTACTCATAAAGATGGTCAACCATATTGAATTTTCGGGGAGTTAAATTAGTTCACCGTTATGATTCAGAATTAGAAGTTATTGAACCCAAATATATAAGAAGCATAAACAGAACAGAAGTCAGTTTTGTTTATGCCTAAAATACTGGAATGCGATCGTAGTTAGTTACTTATCACTTTAACTTATTACTCCAAACTAATGGAACATTCAGCGAAGTTGTTTTTGTTAAATTAAAAAATCATGTTTATTCATGCGATCGCCAAATTTTTAACCTAGTCTTCGAGCGATTGAGCTATGATTTTTTAAGAGTGATGAAAACACAGACGATCGCTCTATCGATCGCAAAAAGGAAGTACCATTATGTTTCTAGTAACTGGAGCAACTGGAGATTTAGGTCGCCGGATAGTGCGTTTATTACGCGATCGCATAAAGCCAGTACGTTCATTTGTCCGCCTTACCTCACGTTACGGGGAATTAGAATACCGAGGCAGCGAAATATTTATCGGTGATTTACAACAAGACAAAGATATTCACAAAGCTTGCCAGGGAGTTAAATATATTATCAGTGCTCATGGTGGTGAGGGAAATCCTTCAGCAGTTGATTATCGAGCGAACATTGAATTAATTGACCAAGCAAAAGCCTCTGGAGTAGAACATTTTGTGTTTATTTCTGTGCTCGGTGCCGATCGAGGATACGAAGATGCGCCGACTTTTAAAGCTAAACGAGAAGTAGAAAAATACTTGCAAGCTAGTGGTTTAAATTACACTATATTGCGTCCTTCAGGATTTGCTTCTAATGTTTTGGAATTAGCAGAAAGATTCCGGGAAACGGGGATTTATTTGTTAGTTGGAGACCCAAAAAATCGTTCTTCAATTGTGAGTACTGATGATTTAGCTCGCATTGCTGTAGAATCGGTTAATGTACCAGCCGCAAAGAATAAAATCTTTCCTGTTGGGGGGCCAGAAATTTTAGAACGAGGCGAAATTCCGCAAATCTTTGGCAAGATTTTTAACCAAGAACCATTTGTGGTTGGTGTGCCTTTGTTTATGTTTGATGGGGTGCGAAGTGCGATCGGTGTATTTAATCCTTTTGCCAAAGATTCTTTAGGAACTCTGCGAGTATTACTGGGAAATGAATTCTTTTGTACCAGTGACGAAATTGCTAACTTGGAATCAACTTTTAATTTCAAGTTAGAAACTTTGGAAATGTTTTTGCGCCGCTATTTGGGAGTGTAAACAAAAGACCTCTTGCAAAAGTCAACTTTTAGTTGAAAAGGCGATCGTGCAGTGTCGCTGTGCGATCGCCTTTTTCAGACTTATACTGCTATAGCAACCGCCTTGGCGGTTAAGGCAAGATGAAAAGTCATAACCCTTGTTTTATAAGGTTTTTCCTTCTGCATAAAAGCCTTCTGCTATATCGTTTACCCAAATAATTGATAGAAATAAAGTAGGGGCGGGTTTAGCCAAAAGCCTGGAATACCTAGCCATCAGATTAAAATCAAAACCCGCCCTTTCCCAAGCATCTTTCGCAAACATTTAGGTAATCGATATTAGACAATTATGATTGAGGGAAAATTGATTATACCGCTACAGTCATGTTATAGCTGGTGTTAGCTGTGGGAGTGTTGGTAAATACTTCGATAAAGTAAGTACCTGCGCCCAAGTTTTGTGTCAAAGTACCAAGGCTATTGTTAGAGGAATTGACACTACCCAAGATTTCTGTACTATCAAACTGACCATTGTTATTAGTATCTCGGTAAAGGATAGCGGAAGCTAAATCAGTTGTACCGTTGAGTGAAAGGTTGAGATTCTTGTTACCATCCAAGACAAAACTGTAGAAGTCCAGGTTATCAGTACTACCCACAAAATCACTTACCGTGCGGCTACCACTAATAGTACCCAGACTGAAAGCAGTAGCTTGGTTATTTCCTGGGTCTACAGTATTGGTAGACTTAATAACCGAAGGAGACATTGCTAGAGTGTACAAGGTATTACTTGCAGGGTTTTCGGTTAACACATCAATATAATAATAACCAGCACCCAAGGTCTTGTTAATGACTGCGGGAGTCAAAGCGTTACCATTAACACTGGCTATTTCTTCACCTGAATCAACTTGACTGTTATTATTACTATCTGCAAAGAGTTTCAGAGCAGTAGTATCATTCAATCCAGAAAGATTTAAGTTAAGATTAATCGGATCGACTACACGAAACCTGTAATAGTCATCGCGATCGCCAGTACCTACGGAACCATTAAAAGTTCCTTTAGCAATTAAATCGCCTAAATCGTAAGCACTACTAGATACATTACCCGGATCTATGGAAAGAGAAACTGCTGGCGAACCTACCCGTCCTTCCTGAATACCATTATCCAAAAAGTGTCGCAGTGCTTTTTGATAATTATTCCCAAAAGCCGCTTTCAAATCGCTATAAGTTGCTAAATAGAAAGGTGCGTTGAAAAATTCCGAGGAAGCACGTCCTTCGCTCGAACCATATACACTAAAGTGTTGATACAATTGCTCGTTATTGAACCCAGCAGCTGCTAAGTCAGGATTAACTGCTTTGTAAAAATAAGGGCTAAAAGTAACTGAAGAACGCCGTCCTTCATTTGCACCAGCATTTTCTAAATGGCTGAACAACTGTCCGTTAGTCGTTAAACCCGCCTTTCCTAAATCGGGATAGGTTTTGCCATAATATGTAGGACTAAAAAAAGCTGAAGCTACTCTTCCTTCGTTAATACCAGCTGCGCGGAAGTGGGCTTCTAGTTGTTGCGGGGTAGTTAAACCAGCTGCGGCTAAATCAGGATAAAGAGCAGCATAAAATTTAGCATCAAAAAGATTGACTGCCATGATTTTTTCCTCTTAAAACGAAGAGTTAGCAATATTTTTGTAAAAAAAACACAAAGCATTTGGCACTCGCTATGTCATAAAAGCGTGCCATTTTTCATATTCGTAATAGATGGAAGATGCGACTGCTGAGACTATTCTTTGTACAATAAGTATCCTTACTTAAGTATATAACAGTAAAAAAGACTTTGGGATTTATTTACAAGTAATAAAGAATTTTTTAACAAAGTTAAGCTTGATATTTTATTCCTAGCAATAAAGTAACGAACACTAATAGACCTCTCCAAAAAAGAATGTATCCTGAGATCTTGCACTAAGAGGCGGAGCCTCTGTTTCTCGTTCCCAGGTTCAACCTGGGAACGAGGTGAAAGGAGGTTCTACCTCCATTGCTGCAAGATCTGAGTAGAGACGTTGTATACAACGTCTCTACAAGGGTTCGGTGGTAACACACCTTTAATTTCTATTCATTAAAAGCCCCGAATGTTTATCATTGGATAAATATTAAAGCTAAGAGGATTGCTGCGATCGCACCGACAAAAGTATTGATAGCATTCACTACTTCATTGGTTAACCAGCTAATTTTTGTTTGCAGAGTTGCGCCAATGACGCTTTCTATATTGGTGCCAATAAATGCGGCGATGACGCATAAACCGACACCTACTAAATTTATTAAACCAACACCCCAAGCGACAAGAGCGATCGCTACTGAACCAATGATTCCTGCCAAAGTTCCCTCTAAACTAACAGCACCTTCAGTTCCCCTAGCTACAGGTTGTAAAGTGGTAATCAGAAAAGTGCGTTTGCCGTAAGCTTTGCCAACTTCGCTGGCGCAAGTATCGGCAAGTTTGGTGCTAAAACTGGCGACGTAACCGAGTAAAAGTAAAGGCTGTAGACTGGGGGGGAGAAAGCCCCAAGTAATAGCAGCTACAGCTAAAGCACAAAGGGCACCAGTAGCCGCTGAACCCCAAACATTTTCAGGTCCTCTAGCACCAGAACGCTTTTCGGCTATGCCTTCGGCTTCTTTTTGAGCCATACCGATGCGGGTGACTGCCGATCCTGCGAGGAAATAAAACATGACTACTACGTAACCTTGCCAGCCGAGAGTTCCCCAAATCAGAACACCTAGTAACCAAGCGTGGAATAAACCTGCTGGGGTGAGTAGTTTTTTCGGGATTACCCAAGCGATCGATAATAAAACTGTGTTTAATCCCACTGCAATTAACCAGGGATTTAGCGAATAAATAGAAGTAAACATTGAATACCAGCCTTGTCTGAAACAGTAAATTATGAATCAAGTATTATTTCATCTTGCCTTTCCTGTGGGTAACATCACCCAAACTAAAGAGTTTTATGTCGATGGTTTGGGGTGCGAAGTTGGTCGAGAAGCGGCAGATTCTTTAATTCTCAATCTTTACGGGCATCAAATCGTTGCTCATGTTACTAAAGAATTGCTTGCGCCGCAAAAAGGGATTTATCCCAGACATTTTGGTTTAATTTTCACTCAAGAAGCAGATTGGGAAAGTTTGTTAGCGAGGGCGCAGGAAAAGCAACTGCGTTTTCACCAAAAACCGAAACGAAGATTTGTGGGCTTCCCTACGGAACATCGGACTTTCTTTTTAGAAGATCCGTTTGACAATTTTTTGGAGTTTAAATTTTACTGTCAATTTTCGGCAATTTTTGGGGAAGCGGAGTTTGCCCAAGTGGGTGATGCTGTCTGATTGGTTCAGAAAGGGCAGTTACTACTGTGGCAATTGCTTTAGGATCGGTAATCATCCAGGCATGAAAGGGAACTGGAACTTGCACATCTCGACCTACTGGCATTCGAGAACTACTGGCAGGCACAATCATTAAGTCATAAGGTGTCCAGATGGAAGTAAAGTTAATCCGTTCCAACATGGCAAGATCGCGATTTAAGTCTGCCAAAAATGGGCTATCTGGTCGCATTTGAAGACTGCCAGGACGATCGACAAGATATGCTAAAACGGTGCCGTGATGAGGTGAGGAAATGGTGATGAAACGTTGTACGCGATCGATTCCGCCTAACCTTTGAATATAGTAACGACTGACGATTCCTCCCATACTAAACCCAACAATATCGATCGGTTGTTTGGGAGGAAAAGTTTTTTCTATATAATTAGCAATTTGTTGAGCTAGGTAGTCAAGAGGTCGATCGCAATTATTCGGAGTTAAGTCTATGTCATGGACTTGCCAGCCTTTTGTTGCTAATTGGGGAGACATTTTACAGAAAACTGTGGCTGTATCGTTCATGCCGTGAACTAAGAGTACTGGGTTGGATTTAGGGGCGCTGTTCATAGTGTTTTCCAAGCATTGCTTAGTTTTAGTTTAGGCTTTGTGCGATCGTTCTTGCTTGGACAGCTGACAGCCCCTCCGCTGGCACATAATTTGTTATTAACGCAAGTTGCTAGTTATTAAATTGAGGTAGGTAGTAGGTAGTAGGTAATGGGTAATGGGATTCCTACTACCTACTACCCACTACCCACTAAACTGCTACGCATTTAAATTGAATATTTAGGCTGATGGGGAGATGGCGGTCTCTTATCCACATCTGA
>NZ_JADEWG010000344.1 GCF_015207735.1 [Phormidium] sp. LEGE 05292 | reverse complement strand
GGCTCTCCCGTACCTGTGGGGATAAGTAAATCTTATTTAAATAAACAAGCTAACAGCTTTTCTCGCAAAGATTCAAAGCTTTTAAAGCCATAGCTTTGTCGAATAATGAGCTTAATTCTATTATTAATTCCTTCCATGACACCGCTAGTTGTTTTGCTAACAAAATAATGGCTAATCTCTGTAAGATGCTTCTCAATACTATCAACAGCTTTTCCGAAAATAATGCGGGCAGAATTCAACCAGCTTTTGAGTCGCTTAAATCCGATTTTTACAGTTGTACTGGTTTCATAAATATCACGGAGTTCTTCCTTAAGTTCGTAAGCTATGCCCAAGCAAGCTGAGTCTTTGAGCAAGTCAGCCAATTCAAATTTTTCGGATTCTGATAAATCCGCTTCATTCTTTAAAAGTAAACAGCGATTCTTTAAGCCTTTTAACTCTAAATTTAAGCGCATCTTATTGAGAGCTTTATTGACTAGTTTCATCACATGAAATCGATCAATAACAATCAGAGCATTGGGGAAAACTTCTTTAATGACTTTGGGGAATCCGCCCCACATATCCACACTTACCTCTTGGACTTTCTCCCTCATGGATAGGGGTTGCTGCTTTAATACCTCGATTATTTCTTCACTTTTATGGGAGTCAATTACTTCTAGTAATGAACCTTTATCAATATCGCTAACCACCGTCACCAAATTTCCTTTTCCTTTTTGACGGCTAAATTCATCGAGGCTTAAGCGTGACGGAGTTCCCCAGTCTTTTTTTTTTGACGAGCGATTCTTTTAAAAATATTTTCCACTTGGTCAGGACTTAATTGTTCATTTTCGCTCACTTGTTCAATAGTTAATTCTTTCACTCTTTCATAGATATAATCTTCATAACGAATTGTGTAATTTCGTCCCATTTCTTTAAATGATAACCGTTCCGTTGGTGCTTTTTTACACCCAGGACAATGAAATTGTCGGCGGGGAACTTCTAAGTAAACTGCTTGACCACAAATTGCTAAATCTCGAACTAAATTTGGGCGATTTTGGTGCAGTTTATCAGTATAGTGTCCGCAGAATGGACAGTTAATTCCTTCGTTTAACAACTCTAATTTTAAAATGAAGAATCCTTCTTTTTCATAAGCAGTGAAAACTGTAACGTTTGGTAAGTTTAATAAGGTATCTAGATGAAAATCCATCGTCCTTTTCGGGTAAAATGTAGT
>NZ_JADEWG010000110.1 GCF_015207735.1 [Phormidium] sp. LEGE 05292 | reverse complement strand
CCCCAGTCCCCAGTCCCCAATCATTATCAAATTTGGCAACGCAGTTCATGGCATTTAGGTTTAAGTTTGGCGGCGCTAACTTATGTAATTCCCTTAAATATTGATAACGGCAATTCTCTACCTAGTTTGCTATGGTTAATTACACCTTTGGCGCTGACTGGTGTAGCAACTTGGGGAGGAAATTCGCGCCGAGAATTGGCTGCTTGGTTAAGTGTTGCTGCTAATATTTTGGCGCAAGTTTTGCTGTTTCCCTTTCCCGAAACGAGGTTGTTAGGTTTAGGTTTAAATACGGTTTTGATGTTTGTAAATACCCGCTATTTACAGCATTTAGTATCAGCAGTAATTACTGTTGGTTTTTGTTTAGCTTTCTCTGCACAATTGCTTTGGGATAGAGTTTTAGGATTTCCGAGAGAGTTTATCCCAGCTTGGTTGATTGCTTTGGCGATCGCCATTAACATACTATGGTTAAGTCGCAGTTTTATTGCTCGAAAAACCAACAATTTAGCTAGAGTTTACACAGAAGCAACTGATAAATGGGCAAGTGTGCTTTGTACTTTAGAACTATTATTGTTAAGTTTCCATTCAGTAAACGTTTATTCAGGATTTATCCCACCTTCAACTGCTATTTTAATCGCAATAATTCTCAGCTTTGTCGCCATTGCTTATCGAAATTGGCAACAACCTACTAATTTGGCAATCTTTGCCTTAGCTTGGAGTTTGGAACTTTTAACCGCAGAAATTATTGGGTTTTTTGGTCGTTCGTTACTTAATTTAAGCATAGCTAATATTGCTTTAGGCTTAACAACTCAGCTTTTAGGTGATTGGTGGCGACGCAAAGTAGGCGCAGAAAGATTCCCTGTCAGTTTGCACATTGTTCCGCTAATTTATGGAATTTTAGGTGGTGTTTTACGTTGGGGTAATTTTGCTGATTGGACAGGTTTAAGTTCAATGGCAATTTCTTTGATTGCTATTGGTATCGGTAGACGTAATCAAGAGTTTAAACCTTTACTTTATCTAGGTTTGTTTGGTGTTTCTGCTTCTGCTTATGAATTATTGCTTTATCAACTTTTACAATCAAACAAAGGAGGATTTGGTGATGGTTTAATTGCAATGGCGGCGCTTGGTACTGGTATTATGTATGCTTATCGGGTGTTATCGCCTTGGTTGTTACGATATTTGCCAATTACACCCCAAGAATTAAAAATAATTGCCCATTTACATTGGGTTTGGAGTAGCTTTTTATTAATGTATGCGATCGCCAATCCGATTCAAAGTGGTAGATTTGTTGGATTAGGTGTAGGTTTGTTTTTAATTCAATATGCAATTTTACAAGGGCGCAATAATCCTAACTTAAATCTGGCAGAAACTTGGGTTTATTTGGGACTTTTAGAAGCAGCTGCAATTAGATTTTATTGGCAAGGTACGCCAGTAGAAGTATTATTTTCTGATCCTTTAAAACCTTTTCGAGTTGCGATCGCTTGTCTTGTGGCATACTTTTTCTATATCTTACCTTGGTCAAATTGGGGTTGGCCGAAAAGACCTTGGTTAGTAGCAGCAATTGTTTGGCCTTTAGTAGTTATTTGGGAGACTAGCACAATTGTTCACCCTGTTAGTTTACTAATCGCTGCTGGATTTTATATTATCATTGCTTGGCTCGATCGCCAAATCCGTTTTACTTACATTAGCGCAGCATTAATTAATTGGACATTGTGGCGTTGGTTTTTAGATTTACGACTCACAAATGCTTTGTGGTATGTTATTCCTGTAGGATTAACTTTGCTGTATATTGCCCAAGTCGATCCTGATTTAAACCAACCAGAACAAAGAGAAAATCGCCATTACTTACGCTGTTTAGGAATTGGTACAATTTGTTTAGTTTCCCTCTGGACAGAACAATGGACGGGGTTAGGTTCTGGTATCTTAAGTATATTAGCAATTTTTGCGGGATTAGCTCTCAGAATCCGTGCTTTTCTGTATATTGGAACTATCACCTTTTTAATCAATGCCTTTAATCAATTAGTGATTCTTAATTTCCGTTACTCATTTTTCAAATGGTTAATTGGTTTATTGGTTGGCATTGTTTTTATTTGGATAGCTGCTAACTTTGAAACTCGTCGAGAACAGCTAACAACTTTATTAAGAAACTGGATTACTGAATTACAAAACTGGGAATAATTTAGATTAAAAGTACCAATGACTAATAATATTCAAGTTCAACCACCCTTAGAATTTATTCCGCCAAATTTCAATCCTTTGGTTTTCCAAGGTTGCGAATTGGTGTTACCACTATGGTTACGATCGCGCACCACAATAGCCGAAATTAAAGCCGAAAACTTAGAAACTTTAGTTGATTTATATCAGCAATTTCAGTCAAACAAAATTCGCTTTTTAATGGCATTTCGTCACCCTAACGTTGACGATCCTTATTGTTTAATGTATCTCTTAACCAAATTGTTGCCCAAAGCAGCTAAACAACAAGGTATATCTTTAAAAAAACCGACGATCGCACATTTCATTTACGATCGAGGAATTCCCCTTTGGGCGGGTTCTTATATTGGTTGGCTTTATTCTCAATTAGGTGGAACTCCTATTCATCGAGGAAAGTTAGATCGGGCTGGATTACGTTCAATTCGGCAACTATTTGTTGATGGACAATTTCCGATGATGGCATCTCCAGAAGGTGCAACAAACGGACATAATGAAATAGTTAGTCCCATTGAACCAGGAATTGCCCAAATGGGTTTTTGGTGTGTGGAAGACTTGTTAGCAGCACAACGTTCTGAAGAAGTTTTGCTTGTGCCAATAGGAATTAAATATTACTATATAGATCCGCCTTGGGAATCTTTAGAAAAGTTGCTGACTCAATTAGAAATTGATAGCGGTTTGTCTGCAAATTCAAATGTTGAATTTGTTCCCCCAGATGAAGTGAAATTTACCAGCGAAAGAGAAGCCATTTTATATAAAAGATTGTATCGGTTGGGATTTCATATATTGGAATTAATGGATAATTTTTACAGCAAGTTTTATCATAAAACTCCCTCGGAAATTCCCTCATCTTCAGTTAATAACCCTACGGAAATGTTATTTCTCAGATTACAAGCATTATTAGACACAGCATTAAAAGTAGCAGAAGAGAGTTTTAACATTCCTACTAAAGGCAATGTGATCGATCGCTGTCGTAGATTAGAACAAGCAGGATGGGATTGGATTTATCGTGAAGATATCAAGAATTTAGAAGCATTATCACCCCTAGAAAAAGGTTTAGCCGATCGCATTGCCGAAGAAGCATCCAGGCGAATGTGGCACATGAGATTAGTCGAAAGTTTTGTTGCCGTAACTGGTAAATATGTTTACGAAAAACCTTCTGTAGAAAGGTTTGCCGAAACAACTTTATTATTGTGGGATATGTTAACAAGAATTAAAGGAGGTAATCCTTTTAAACGTCCCAAATTAGGTAAACAAAGAGTGGAAATGACGATCGGAAATTCCCTTTCTGTTTCCTCTCGTTGGGATGCTTATAAAGCTAGTCGTCGTAAAGCCGTCAACGATCTCACTCAAGATTTGCAATTAGCATTAGAGAAATCGATCGTCAAAAATCCTTAGAGATTGTTTGAAAAGCGATCGGTTGCGATGTTATGCCCAGGACGATCCCCCCTAACCCCCCAAAACACAAGGGGGGAACCGAAATCAAAGTCCCCCTTATTAAGGGGGATTTAGGGGGATCGAAATCAAAGTCCCCCTTATTAAGGGGGATTTAGGGGGATCGAACTCAAAGTCCCCCTTATTAAGGAAGATTTAGAAGCATCGAACTCAAAGTCCCCCTTATTAAGGAAGATTATAGAAGCATCGAATTCAAAGTCCCCCTTATTAAGGGGGATTATAGAGGCATCGAATTCAAAGTCCCCCTTATTAAGGGGGATTTAGGGGGATCGAAATCGTTTTGCTTCCACCATTATGATTTTTACAACATTCTCTTAGAAGTTGTTTTTATCTTCGCCTCAGATGATGTCTAGGGCTAACACCAGGATTAATTACAGCAGCTAAATCTTCCGAGGCAATTTCTTCAACTTGATTAGGCAATTGTTCAACGGAAGCGATCGCCCTAAAAATTTGTTCTTCCATTGTTTCTCTAAAGCCTTGATGAAAATTGTACTCTACTACCAAAGAACTAGCCGTCGAATTAATCCTGACATAAGTAACAAAATCCAAAGCCTCAATTAAATGCTTAAGTTTATTCGCATATTCTAAATCATCAACTAATCGAGGAATGCGAATGCGAATCCGTCCGGGTATTGAGTGAACAACCCGATAATTTAACTTCTCCTGCACCTCTTTTGTCATCACTGACATAAGCAATTCCTGCCCTTTATTAAAGAATTCAGCATCTAAAACTCAGAATAGAAAAACTCTGAATTCTAGATTCTGAATTCTGAAATTTTCTCTATAAATTATCTTGGCACTAAATGCCGCCGAGGGCCAACACCAGGATTAATTACAGCAGCCATTTCTTCGGGTGACAATTTTTCAATTTCCGCTTGCAGTTGTTCAACTGTGAAATTGTAACCACGTTCTGCGGCAATATTTACAAAGGTTTCTGGATCATCTGTAGCTTTGAGTTTTGCTTGTAAAGCATGATCCTGTTGGATAGCTTTAAAAAAGCGTGCGGCACTTTCTTGTGACATAATTTACCTCGCCTTTCTTAAATTTTGGTGCAAAAAACCTTCCTGAAGTCGCTAATTAGTGGCGACTCAATTGTTGGAGTAAGTATCATAACTTACCCTAAATTTGGCACAAATTAAATGAGAGATATTTGTCAGGATATGTGAAAAAATTAAAAATTTCACTAAATCTTGACATAAGTTAAAGATTTTAGTATCGAAGGTCACTTGTCAATCAGCAACTTTGTGATAAAGAACAGTCCGTTGTGACGACTTCAGTCGTTGCTTAGGACTGAAGTCCTTACAACGGACGAGTTTTATTTTTGAATTCTTAAACTGATCCCAAGAACATTTATAGTGAGTGAAGTTGCGGTTTATTAAAACATTGTGAAAGCGATTACACTTCTAGGCTCCACTGGCTCAATTGGTACTCAAACACTCGATATCGTCTCCCAGCACCCGGACAAATTTCGCCTTGTCGGGATAGCCGCTGGACGGAATGTAGAAATGTTGGCGCAGCAAGTTCGCCAATTTCGACCAGAAATAGTAGCAATTTGCGACGAAGACAAACTCCCAGAACTGAAAGCGGCAATTGCTGACCTCGACCCCCAACCCATTTTATTAGCTGGGGATGCCGGAATCATTGAAGTTGCACGTTACGGCGACGCAGAAGCGGTAGTTACAGGAATTGTCGGCTGCGCTGGCTTGTTACCCACAATTGCCGCCATTGAAGCCGGAAAAGACATCGCTTTAGCTAATAAGGAAACTTTAATTGCTGGTGGCCCTGTAGTTAATCCTTTGGTGGAAAAACATGGCGTAAAACTTTTGCCAGCAGACTCAGAACACTCGGCAATTTTCCAATGTTTGCAAGGAGTTCCTCAAGGCGGATTAAAGAAGATTATTTTAACTGCTTCTGGTGGTGCGTTTCGAGATTGGCCTGTAGAAAAATTAGCAGAAGCAAAAGTTTCTGATGCTTTAAAACATCCTAACTGGTCAATGGGTCGCAAAATCACCATTGATTCTGCTACCTTAATGAACAAAGGTTTAGAAGTAATTGAAGCGCATTATTTGTTCGGTGCAGATTACGATGATATCGAAATTGTCATCCATCCTCAAAGTATTATTCACTCATTAATTGAGTTACAAGATACTTCGGTGTTAGCACAATTAGGTTGGCCTGATATGCGCTTACCTTTGCTTTATGCAATGTCTTGGCCGGAACGAATTTATACAGATTGGGAAAGATTAGATTTGGTAAAAGCTGGCAGTTTAACTTTCCGCGAACCAGACCATAAAAAATATCCTTGTATGCAGTTAGCTTATGCAGCTGGTCGTGCTGGTGGTTCGATGCCTGCGGTTTTAAATGCGGCAAATGAACAAGCTGTCGCTTTATTTTTAGATGAAAAGATTGGGTTTTTAGATATTCCTCGTTGTATTGAATGGGTTTGCGATCGCCATCGCACCGATCATCAACAAAATCCCTCTTTAGATGACATTTTAGCCGCAGATCAATGGGCGAGACAAGAAGTTTTGGCAGCTAGTAAGTTAGTCAGTCAAAGTCAGCCGATTATTGCACAAATATCTGCAAAATGATAATCAATAGCTCTTGCAAAAAATTGTAGAGACGTTGTATACAACGTCTCTACAATTTTTTAAATGTTCGATCGCTTTTATAAAGAGTAAAATGGGGAAAGAGCGATCGCTAATTTTACTTAGAGAGCAAGTGAAAAAAGCCAATGCGTAAACAAACTATTCAATACACATCACCATTAGATGCCTTAGTTGCCGTTGCCAAGCGATTAAGCTTGTACGAGAACCAGCAAAAAATGGATTCTGAAGAATTTTTTAATCTATATAATCAGGGATTATTGTCAGATGATGCCTTATTTATAGAATGGGCAAATGATTATCGTCATTACCTAGCTTTGCATCAGGAATTAAAGCAAAGGCTTAATTATGCTGCTTAGTATTTTATCTGATTACCTGGATCTCATCGAGCAGTACATTTGGGTACTTTAAGCTTTTTATATAACTAACCTAAAAACTTGTTATGCCAATAGAATTAATTGTTTTAATCGCCGCCTTAATCGTCACATTCTTAGTATTTACTTGGCTAATTAAAGTTGTCAAAGCAACCATTCAAACAGCCCTGACTATTGCCCTACTTGTTTTAATCTTACAAATAGTCTTTGGCATCGGCCCTAATCAAGTTTGGCAAAAAATCATTGAACTTCCCCAACTAATTTGGCAGCAACCAAATCAATAATTAACCGCAGCAAACACTAGATAAAACAAAAACATCTGCGTTTATCTGCGTTTATCTGCGGTTAAATTTCTCTTATTTAAACCTTTCCAGTCAACTTCGCCAAAGCAGTTTCTACAGCCGGAGGTAACTGACGCATAATCTTACCTTTTTCTCTGTCAATTGCCACCAAAGTCACCATTGCTGTGACATACAATTCCTCACCATCTAAAGATTGAATTTGGTTATCCCAATTCAACCTTACACCATCAATTTCTAACATTCTTGCCTTGACAACTGCGGTCATTCCTAATCTTAATGGTCGATGATAACGGATAGACAGTTCTACAACTGGTAAATCGCAACCTAAAGCAACTAAATCAGCAAAATCAATTCCAAGCGATCGCAAACATTCTACCCTAGCTTCTTCCAACCAAGCAACATAAGTACCATGCCAAACAACCCCACCATAATCAGTATGATGTGGTTGCACTCTTACCGGATATTCAAACCAAGCGCCAGGTGTCATCTGAAGCAAGTTTTGGATAGCAGTAGTAGGAGGAAGTTGCGGATTTATTTCTTCTGACACAGTAACTCTCATCCTTTAAAAACACTAAACAATCAAATTGTAAATCTAAAAAGTAAGGGCGGGTTTTATCAATAATTTATCTTTTACCTTTCCCCTTCTTTTCCTTTTGCCTTCTGCCTTCTGCCTTCTGCCTTCTGCCTTCTCTAACGTGGTTTGATCACTTTTGGCGCAGCAATAGCTGAAACTTGGGTAGGATCGATAAGAAACTTATCTGCATTATAAACCCCTGACCAAGTTGCTAAAAGACGCGCCGCCAATCTTAATAATTCAGCTTCCGAATTAAGTCCCCAAAGTTGCATTAAAGGTGAGTTATCTACAGGTTGTTTTCCTAATGCCAAGCGCCATGCCACAGGTACACCAGCTATACTATTGTATGCGCCAGATAATGCACCTACGATCGCACTTGTCACCTGTGCTTTAGGACATCTCGTTGCACGCATTACCGAAAGCCGGAAATCTTCAATTGTACTTAAAAAACAGTAAAAAGCTAACGCTACTGGAGTATGCGTTGGTGCAGTTGTACCGCGAGGAATTAAAGTTTTTAAAGTAGTTTCTAATCCAGCACCTGCTGCTAATAAAACTTCCACTTGTCTAAGTTGTTGAACTAGGGAAGTTTCCACATCTAAATAATTAATAGTTTGCGTAATTAAGGTATCAGGATTAAGCTTTTCTTTTAAGGCAAGAGCGATCGCATATCCGATCGCTAAAGTCCCATCTTTCAACACCGAATCATCTTGCCAAACATCCGCCACCTGTTGCAAATTCTGCCTTAATTTCGCCTCATCTTCATGGAAAAATAGCGCCACTGGCACTGTGGAAATAATCGCCCTAATATCACCACTAGTTCTTTTAATTCCCGGATAAGCAGTAGTATTAACACCCACTAAAGTACTTTCCTTTAGCAAAATTACCTGGCTTTTTTCTGACTCATTCTGATTAGTTGATTCTGAAGCTTCACACCAATCAGCTAAATCCAACCTGCCACCCCGAATCAAACCTTCCGTACCACGCACCACCAAGCGTCCTGTGCTTGAAGGTTGCTGATTCTGTGGTATTGTGCCTAGTTGCCAAGAATCGCCATAAGCACCCAAAATTTCTCCAAATACAGTGCCTAAAAAAGCACCTCGAAACCTACTTAAGAGGGAGTACCGCATCAATCTTATTTAACTAGCAACTCTTTAGAAGACACTGCACTTATCCTAACTCATCTACCTCTGGTGAATACCTATCTTTTGCCAGAAGTTTTCTCTTATTTCCACAGTTTAGCCTAAAATTACAGCAAAATTGGAAATAAATACTGGAGAAATGTTTAACGCTAGCGAAATACTCACTGACCAAATTGATACAATTTTAGAACGTTGGAAAATTGCTGTTCGCCAAGACTCGCGCATAGAGAGTTCAGATGATTTATCAGAAACAGCATTAAAAGACTCTATGCCCGTGCTTTTAAACGGAATGGTAAAAGCATTAGCTCATCAGGGAAACGAGAGTTATGAAATCGTTGCTTCCGCTAGTTTAGAGCATGGTAGCGCCCGCGCTCATGAAGGATATAATGCCGCAGAAATTGCTTGGGAATACCAAATATTGCGCCGAACTATTTTTTCAGTTTTAGAACCTCAGCTTCTGCAAGGTTCTCCTGAAGAAATCTTGAGAACTATTCGCACCCTTGATGCAGTAATAGATGAAGCAATTTCTCAGTGTTATTCAAGTTATGTGCAACAGCGAGTTAAAGAGTTAGAACAGGTAAGAAGTCAGCTAATTATGACTAACCAAGAACTGACTCGGTTGCTCCGTACCAGTAAAGATAGTCTAGCTTATATGGCTCACGAATTAAAAACACCCTTAACTTCCATTATTGGCTATTCAGACTTATTCCTGCGTCAGCAAAAACAAGCTGTGGATGTTCAAGCAACAGTGCCAAATCTGCGGAATATTGAGCGAGTGTTGCAATCTGGTAGATTATTATTGCGTTTAATCAATGATGCGTTAGAATTGTCTAGCTGTGATGCTGGTAAAATCCAGTTAAATCTTGCTTGTATCGATGTTAAACAAGTAATAAAAGATGTAGTTGCTACAATTGAACCATTAGCTAAAGCTAAGGATTTACAATTAAAAATTGAGTGCGATCGCGCTCCTAATCAAATAGAAACAGATATCTTTCGTTTACAACAAATTTTAACTAATCTTCTTAGTAATGCAGTTCGCTATACAGATCGAGGTTTCATCCAATTAGAATGTTTAAACGATGCTGATAATCGATGGTCTATTATTATCAGTGATACAGGAATTGGTATTCCCCAAAAAGATTTAACTCGTATATTTGAACCCTTTACGCGAGCAAGTTCTAATCCTCATCGCCGAGATGAGCAAAGTACAGGTTTAGGATTAGCAATTGTGGCTCGATTAATCAAAATTTTACAAGGCGAAATCAAGGTTGTTTCTCAATTAGGTATTGGTTCAACCTTTACGATAACTTTTCCTAATGAAATATAGCTGAAGGCATTTGAAACTGGTAATAGGTAATGGAATTCCTACTACCCACTACCCACTACCTATTACCAATTCATTCTCACTTTTTTAAATGATTAACTAATGCAATTAATCCTAGCCAATAACTTTGGGCACCAAAACCACTAATCTGTCCTATTGATA
The DNA here is from genome assembly GCF_015207735.1 of [Phormidium] sp. LEGE 05292. GTDB lineage: Bacteria > Cyanobacteriota > Cyanobacteriia > Cyanobacteriales > Aerosakkonemataceae > Floridanema. The sequence goes on along the minus strand of NZ_JADEWG010000110.1, from coordinate 11,803 downwards.
CTGGCGCAATATAAGAATGATGGCGAAATTCTTCCCGTTTGTAAATATTACTTAAATGAACTTCTACTGTTGGAATTGCTACAGCTGCGATCGCATCTCGAATCGCTACACTAGTATGAGTGTAAGCCCCAGCATTAATTAACAATCCTTGATGCTCACCTATTGCAGCATGAATCGCATCAACCAACGCGCCTTCATGATTGGACTGAAAGCAGGAAACTTTCACCTGTAGTGCTTCTGCTTCTCTTTCTAACAGTTGGTTAATTTCATCCAAAGTTACAGTCCCATAAACTCCTGGTTCTCTTTTTCCCAGGAGATTTAGGTTGGGGCCGTGAAGTACTAATATACTAAGTTGTTGCAAATGTCTAGACTTTTGACTTCTATAAGGATTAGCGACGACGATATGGTTCTTCTACTGGAATGGGAATTGGTTCTGGTTCTGGTTCTGCTTCTGGCCCTAGAACCAAATCCATAATTTTACGCGCCCATTCTTTCAATGTTTCCAGTAGTTGTTCTATAAAGTCCATTGAACCGATGACTCCTTCGATACTATATTTAGCCCTTGGCTTGATGCCACGGAAGACGCGGTGTTAACTTTGTATTAATCTGCTCAAAACCAGATAGTTTTCAGTATACAGGTATACTAAATCCTGATTACCTGAGAAAAAATAGGTAAATTCTGTTTCAAGCTGTTTCTTTCATGATAACCAAAAATTCCAATAGATTAAGCTTTATTAATAATTTCTCAATTTGTGGACAAAAGTTGCCGTCGCAGGTGGTCGAGAGCAGTACAAGCACTGATATGGCGAATTAAAGCACGGTCTTGCAGGGAATTAAACCGATGTTCAAAGCTCTGCACTAAATTATTTGGCCCTGCTAATCCAATATAAACTAGACCAACGGGCTTTGATTCGGTTCCCCCACCTGGGCCAGCGATGCCTGTAATACTTAGTCCCCAAGTGGTGGCAAGGCGCGATCGCACACCCGCAGCCATTTGTTTAGCTACTGTATCACTTACCGCTCCCACTTGCGCCAAATCTTCTGGACTGACACCCAATAGCGAGATTTTTACTTGGTTATCATAAGAAATTACACCGCCCATAAAATAAGCGGAACTGCCAGAAACAGAAGTCAGCATACTTCCCAAACCGCCGCCTGTGCAGGATTCAGCCACAGATAGAGTTTCGCCCTTTTCTTGTAGCAATTCACCTACGACAGAAGCCAAAGAATCGTCATCAGCACCAAAATAATTTAAACCAGCAATTTGGCGAATTTCCGCCTCCACTGGTTGAATTAAGCGATCGGCTTCCTGGGGAGAAGCTGCTTTCGCTGAAACTCGCAGCTTTACTTCTCCCTTACTAGCATAAGGAGCAACGGTTGGGTTAGGCAGGTTGAGTAAACGATCGACCTTTTCCGCCAAAGCAGATTCGGCAATTCCCCAAAATCTTAAATGACGACTGTAAATAATTTCCTTTCCCCAACCTTGGCTTTTGAGAAAAGGTACAGATGTTTCCTGCCACATTTGCCGCATTTCCAAAGGTACACCGGGAAAAGTGAAAATAGTCAGGTTTGGGCGGGGTTGCCAAATCATACCGGGTGCGGTGCCCAAACGGTTAGGTAGAATATCTGCACCTTGGGGAATTAGGGCTTGCTTGCGGTTACTGGGGGTCATTTCGCGACCCCGACGGGCGTATTTTTGGGTAATATCAGCGATAATTTCTGGTTTTTCCTCTAGAGGACTGCCGAAAAATTGGGCGATCGTTTCTGTAGTCAAATCATCAGGAGTTGGGCCTAAGCCGCCAGTGAAGATAAGGATTTGCGATCGCTCACTAGCAATAGCTATTACTTGTTTTAACCGTTCTGGATTGTCTCCCACCACCGTTTGGTAATAATGAGGAATCCCCAAATCAGCCAACTGCTGCGCCAAATACTGGGCATTCGTATTTAAAATATCTCCCAGCAATAACTCAGTTCCCACACAAATAATTTCCGCAGCCATGCTTTTTGTTTCACCCTTCTTCCTTCTTCATTCTGGCGACCTGTTGCCAAACTTTCACTGCTGGATAAATTAGCAGCAACGTCGCACCCAGAACATAAATTTTGCCAAAAGGTATGCCAGCAAACGCTAATGCTAGACTACCCGCCCAAATCGTCAGAGAATAGATAAATATCACCGTCATACGATGGGATAAACCAATTTCTAGTAAACGATGGTGTAAATGGCGCTTATCAGGTTTAAACGGTGACTTTCCGCGACGCAAGCGATCGACAATTACCGCTGACATATCCAAAATTGGCACCGCCAAAATTAAATAAGGCAGCACCACAGAAGTTACAGCCGTAGTTTTCACTAAGCCAATTACTCCCACGCCAGCCAGAGTAAAGCCCACAAAATAAGCCCCCCCATCTCCCATAAAAATTTGGGCTGGGTTAAAGTTATAGCGCAAAAAGCCGATTAATCCGCCTGCGAGGGCAGCGGCAATTAATGCTGCGGCTGGTTGTCCCATAAATAAGCACACAATCAACATTACCACCGCTGCAATTGCCGAAACGCCAGCCGCTAATCCATCCAACCCATCGATCCAATTGGTAGCATTTACCATGCCCACCAACCAAATCACAGTGATTAGTAAACTAATCCAGGGAGGCAAATTCACCATGCCGATCAAGGGCATGGAGAGGAAAGCGATTTGAACACCAGCTTTCCAGGCTAAACTAGCCACAATTACTTCCACTAATAATCGAGTAAAAGCAGATAAACCAAATAAGTCATCTGCCAAACCGATCAGGAAGAAAGCTAAACCCCCAAGAGTGACTCCCCAGATTTGATATTCTTCACTGCGAGGTAGGATTGCGCCGTCTGCGTCTACAAAGCCTCCAGACCACCAAACGACTAGAAGCGCAGCTAAAGTACCAAGAAAGATGGAAACGCCACCTAAGCGCACCATCGGGCGTTGATGAACTTTACGTTTATCTGGTACGTCAAATAATCCGCTTTTCAGGCCAAATTTTTTGACAATTGGCGTAGTCCCGAGGACAACAAAAGCGGAGACTAGAAAGGCAATCAGATGGTACAAGTAAGGCATCTGAAATCAGTAGGAGTTCGACAAACAAGCGTCAGGCAGAGTCTACTACATTTCAGAGCTTCACGGTTCCAGGGATTATACCCCAAGGCAGAAATAAAAAAAGTTTTCTGTCCTTAAACCATTGCTGGTACTGGAATCGAGAGGTGAGGGTACAAGGGGAAGCGATCGCATAACGAAGCTACCCGCAAGCGACAATGCTGAGCCATTGCTTCATCTTCTGGATTTAGCAATTGATCGGCAATTATATCGGCAATTTCTATGAATTCAGTAGTTCCCATTCCTCTTGTCGTCATCGCAGGTGAACCTAACCTTAAACCGCTAGTAACAAAAGGCGACTCAGTATCAAACGGAACTGTATTTTTATTAGCTGTAATATTCACACCACTGACTAATTGATCTGCACGTTTGCCAGTCATGCCGATCGATCTTAAATCCACCAACATCAAGTGGTTATCTGTTCCACCAGAAACAATCTTAAAGCCCCGATTCACTAATTGATTAGCCATTGCCTTGGCATTTTCAATTACCTGACCCGAATATTGCTTAAATTCAGGTTTTAAAGCTTCCCCAAACGCAACCGCTTTCGCCGCAATGACGTGCTCCAATGGCCCACCTTGATTGCCTGGGAAAACAGCTTTATCCAACTGTTTACCTAGTTCTGGGTCACGAGTCATAATTAAACCGCCTCTTGGCCCCCGCAAGGTTTTGTGAGTTGTGGTGGTGACGACATCACAGTAAGGAATGGGGTTAGGATGATGTCCGGTAACTACCAATCCGGCAATGTGAGCAATATCGGCAACTAAATAAGCTCCCACCGCATCGGCAATTTCCCGGAATTTCTCAAAATTAATAATTCGCGGATAAGCCGAATAACCGCAGATAATTAATTTCGGATGATGTTCTTTAGCTAAGTCTAAAATTTGATCGTAGTCTAACTGCTCAGTTTCCCGACTTACGCCATAGTGAGAAACTTTAAACCATTTTCCTGATACGTTGACTGGCGAACCATGAGTCAGGTGTCCCCCGTGAGACAAATCCATCCCCATAAATGCGTCACCTGGTTGCAGTAAAGACAGGAACACGGCAAAATTTGCTTGAGCGCCAGAGTGGGGTTGAACGTTCGCATGAGCTGCACCAAACAGTTGTTTTGCGCGATCGATCGCAATTTGTTCAATTTGGTCGATATATTCACAGCCACCATAGTAACGCTTCCCAGGTAAACCTTCAGCGTATTTATTGGTTAAAACTGAACCTTGTGCCGCCAAAACCGCAGCCGAGGTAAAATTCTCACTGGCAATTAATTCTAAGTGATCGCGTTGGCGCTGGAGTTCTTTTTGAATTAATTCTGCAACCAAAGGATCGGATTGAGCTAAAAATTCTAAGTTAGTTTGTGTCACGAAGCAAATTCCCAGAAAATTTCCATATTGAATTCAAGGCGTACTCGATCATAACGCCCTTTGATTATGACTAAGACAGCTTTAGGGAATTCTTTGGTAATTGGTAGTGGGTAATGGGTAGTGGGTGGTAAGAATCTGATGACCCACTACCTACTACCCATTCCCAATTTAATAGTTAAATTTATGCTGCAAGATATTAAGCTCTGTATGTTTCCGCACATTCTGGCAAAAAACTTGACATAAAATATATTCAGTGCAGATGGGGATCGCTGGAGTAGCCAAATGCTAGTTATATTGATGGAAGATCAAGTTATTGCTCCGCAAACAGTCTGTCAAAGCTGTTTACTAGCCGATCGCAGTGGTCAACCTCGCTGGAGAGGCGATCATCTTTGTTGTGGTCACGCAGTTCGCAAACTTTCTGAAAATCAACCCGATCAGTATCAGTGTCAAATGGGATTTCGGGTGGCAAATATTCAATAGGGACTAGGGACAGAGAAGAATAGGACAAGGAGACAAGGGGACAAGGGGAATTTATACCTTCTGCTATACTGCTCCGAGAGTTCTCTTGCCAAGCGGAGACTTCTTCTTTTACAGGAATTGTTGCTAGAGTGAACTTATATTCACTTTTAGCGCAGGAGAATTCTCACATGAGTTGGCGGGGAACTACGACGGTTGCCGATCGCATTTTTGCTAGCTTACCCTATCTTTTACCATTGATGGATGGTTTAAGTTTTAGTAGCCCTTTTTTTAGTCAATTTCCTAGCTTAAGAATACTTATTTTGCCACTGGTACCGTTGTTACAAATTTACGGAATAATTAACAGTTCTTTGTTTGGTTTCGGTTCACTAATTCTGTTTTTAGCCTTGTATTTTTTGGTGGTGAGGAACGAAAATATTGCTCATTTTATTCGGTTTAACACCTTGCAAGCAATTCTAATTGGAATTGTGCTATCTCTGTGCGGTTTAATTCTTGGGGTCATTTTAGCTCCTGTTTTAGGCATTAATTCCTTTGCGATGCAAACTCTCATGACCACAATCTTTTTAGGAGTTGTGGCAGCATTTTTCTACTCAGTAGTTCAATCCGTGTTGGGACGCTATGCTGAGATTCCGACAATTTCTGAAGCTGTTTATATGCAAATCCGTTAATCGTTTTTGTTGCTTTCAGAAACAATGATGGAATTAATTAAAGGTCTTTGGATTACTGTGTTAGTTAAGTAACCAATTCCTTCAATTTCTACACGGACGCGATCGCCTATTTGTAAAGGCCCAACTCCCGATGGAGTACCAGTTAAAACTACATCCCCAGGTAGTAAAGTCATGACTTGGGAAATATAAGATACCAATTGATCGGGACTAAAAACCATTTCCTCCACAGATGCCGATTGTAGGGGCTGTGGATCGTCATTGACAAAAGTTTGCAACCTTGCGCCAGGAGTCAATTCTCGCACAATCCAAGGGCCTAAAGGACAGAAGGTATCAAATCCTTTGGCTCTTGTCCATTGATTATCTCGCTTTTGTAAATCTCTTGCGGTCACATCGTTAGCTATAGTGTAGCCCCAAATTTTTCCCTGTGCTTTTTGGGGGGTGCAATCTATAGTGCGATCGCCAATAATTAAAGCTAACTCCCCCTCATAATCCATCCTTTGCGTTTGCGGCGGATACCAAATTTCCGCCTCCGCTGGAATCACCGCAGTTGATGGCTTCAAAAAGATCAGCGGTTCTTTCGGAACTTCTGACTCCATTTCCGCTGCGTGTTTCACATAATTTTTCCCCACCGCTACCACCTTTGAAGGCGCACAAGGAGCCAAAAGCAGATAACTGTCTGGACTTAACTCAGTCTCAGTTGGTTGACCTTGTAACCAAGGTGGTGCATCTAGAACAGTCACACTGCGGTTTAGTTGCAATAAGCCGTAGTAAATCTGTCCTTTGGAAGTTTGAACACGGACATACCGTTTGGCCATAACGATGATAGATATCCTCACAAAGTCAAATCTCAAAAGCTATCTGGCAAAAAAGGAAATCTTGACAGAAATTGTTGTTTGATTTCCTTTACCTTTCGCTTTTGCTTTTGTGCAGGGTAACACCCAAACACACAATTATTGACTATTGTTTTACAACATCTGAAGTGAATTTGAACAAAGCAAGGCGCAGCGCCCTGTTCAAGATTGGCAAAAACATTACCCTTAGCTTGGCTCAGTACCATCATTAGCCACAAGTTTAGATTTTGACACTGCTAAGTCTCCTCAGATCTTGCACTCCTGAGCGGAGCCTCTATTTCTCGTTTCTCGTTCCCAGGTTAAACCTGGGAACGAGGTCTTAGGAGGTTCTACCTCCATTGCTGCAAGATCTGAGTCTCTCTTGATCGGCTAAGAGCCAAAATCAGCGACTTTTCTTGAGTAAAAATTTTCCCTATGTTCTCTACCATCAAGCACTCTAAAATTTTGTAACAAAAACTACAATTTAACTTTTTTTTCCAAAAGTTTAAGTTAGTCTACGGATAGATAGATAGTTCGCTGTGATACATTTTTAGGAATAAATACTTATGGTTTCCTCATCATTAAGACCTTTAGAAGCTCCATCTCCTGCTCATATCTGTCCCTTTGACCAAGCTTGCAGTTACTTAGATCAAGCGGCAAAAGAGTTACATTTGGATCAAGGTTTGTTGGAAGTTTTGAGCCACCCCCGCAAAGTAGTTACGGTTTCCATTCCTGTAAAGTTGGATAATGGTCATGTGGAAGTGTTAGCAGGACATCGAGTGCAACACTGTGATGTTTTAGGGCCATACAAAGGCGGCACTCGTTACCATCCAGATGTCACATTGCGGGAAGTATCAGCTTTGGCAATGCTAATGACTTGGAAGTGCGCTTTAGTGGGTATTCCTTACGGTGGTGCTAAAGGTGGAATTGCGCTTGACCCTGCACGCTACAGTGTTGGTGAATTAGAGCGTATTACGCGACGTTATACTAGCGAGTTAATTAAAGATATTGGCCCTTCTATTGACATTCCGGCACCCGATGTCGGTACATCTGCCAGGGAAATGGCATGGATGATGGACACTTATTCAATGAATGTCGGTCACGCTGTACCAGGGGTAGTGACTGGTAAGCCTATTTCCATTGGTGGTTCTAGAGGTCGGGAAATGGCAACCGGACGGGGTGTAATGATTATTGTCCGGGAAGCAATGGCGGAACGGGGGAGAACCTTGGCGGGTGCAAAAGTAGTGATTCAAGGTTTTGGTAATGTTGGTGGTGCGGCGGCGGTGTTGCTGCATGAAGCGGGTGCGGAAGTAATTGCTGTTTCCGATGCTACTGGCGGAGTTTTCGATCCTGAAGGTTTGGATATTCCGGCATTAAAGGCTTACTCTGTGCACAATCATCGTAGTGTAGTTGGTTTTCCAGGTGCAAAAGCGGTTACTAATGCTGAATTATTGGCATTACCTTGTGATGTGTTAATTCCGGCAGCTTTGGAAAACCAAATTACTGAAGAAAATGTCCATGAAGTGCAAGCAGAAATTGTGGTGGAAGCTGCTAATGGGCCTGTAACTTTAGTAGCAGATAGAGCTTTAGAAAATCGCGGTGTAACTGTACTACCGGATATTTTAGCTAATGCTGGCGGTGTGGTAGTTAGTTATTTGGAATGGGTACAAGGACTTTCTTACGTTTTTTGGGATGAAGAAAGGGTGAACAAAGAAATGGAAAATTTGATGGTTCATGCTTACCATCGTGTTATTCAAGAGTCGAAAATGCGGCAAGTTCCGCTGCGAGTTGCGGCTTATACTTTGGGAGTGGGTCGTGTGGCTCAAGCTTTGACCGATCGCGGTTTGTACCCTTAAAATTGCCAGTTTTTTGAGTTTTAGATTCAGGTGAATGAGCTTTTAAGATCGCACTTTTTTGTGGTGGAAGGTGCGATCGTTTTTTTCTTTATTTTAGCAGACATAATTTTGCTTTGTTGTTTTATACATTACCAGGGAAGGGAAGAAAAAAAAGTGCGATTGAACTTTACTTCTTCCTCGGATTAAGTGATGTTTAGGGGAATGGGAATCGGGGAGCAAACATACATAAAAAAGAGCGATCGCACTCTTTCAAAATGCGATCGCTCTTCTCAAATTTACCTTCAATTATTCAGCGTGTTGACGATACCAATCGATCGTCTTTTTCAACCCTTCGCGGAAATCTGTTTGGGCTACAAAACCAAAAGATTGTTTCGCCCGTTCCACATCTAAACAGCGGCGTGGTTGACCATTTGGTTTATCAGTTTGCCAGACAATTTCACCTTTAAATTCCATCAATTCGCAGATTAATTCTACGAGGTTACGAATGGTAATTTCATAACCAGTTCCCAAATTTACAGGGTCAGGTTCGTTAAAGAATTGAGTTCCCATAACAATTCCTTGTGCCGCATCTTCGGAATAGAGAAATTCTCGGCTAGGACTACCATCACCCCAAACAGGTAATTCTTTATCTCCCCTTTGTTGGGCTTCGTAAACTTTACGAATTAAAGCTGGAATTACGTGCGAACTTACCGGATCGAAATTGTCTTCAGGGCCGTACAAATTCACAGGTAATAAGTAAATGCCGTTAAAACCATATTGTTGCCGATAAGACTGAAGTTGTACTAATAAAGCTTTTTTGGCAATGCCATAAGGTGCATTAGTTTCTTCAGGATAACCATTCCAAATGTCGTCTTCTTTGAATGGTACAGGGGTGAATTTAGGGTAAGCACAAATTGTGCCGACACAGACAAATTTTTCGACTCCAGCTTGATAGGCAGCATGAATTAATTGCGTACCCATCATTAAGTTGTCATAAAACAATTCGGCTGGTTTAATCAGATTTAAACCAATGCCGCCAACGTGCGCTGCTAGGTGAATGACGATATCTTGTTGATCGACTGCTTTTTGACAAGCTTCGAGCGATCGCAAATCGTACTCACGAGATCTTGGCACTGTAATCTTTTGCGGATCTGCACCAGATTCAGATAATTTTTGCACCACTTGGCGGCCTAAAAAGCCTGCCCCGCCAGTGACCAAAATCCGTTTATCTTTCAAATCTATTTCTGTCATCATGTTGACCTCTGCTGTCGGGGCTGAAATTGCTTACTCAATCAAAGCAGCTGCATCTTGGCGAACGGTAGCAATATCTGGTGCTGCCTTATGTAAATGACCATTTGGTAATTGCAAACCTAAAGCTTGCAAATCTGCTTCTACCATTAACTCTACTAATTCGGGGAAAGTTACGGAAGGTTCCCAACCTAATTTTTGTTTAGCTTTCGTTGGATCGCCAATTAGGATATCTACTTCGGCAGGACGCAGATAACGTTCATCAAATTCTACATATTTCTCCCAATCTAAATTGACATAGCCAAATGCTAAATCTAAAAACTCTTTGATTGAGTGAGTTTCTCCAGTAGCAATTACATAATCGTCTGGTTGGTCTTGTTGCAGCATCAACCACATAGCTCTGACATAATCTTTAGCGTAGCCCCAATCCCGTTTAGAATCGAGATTGCCTAAGAAGATTTTCTTTTGTTTTCCAGCTACAATGCGAGCGATCGCTCGTGTAATCTTGCGCGTTACAAAGGTTTCGCCACGACGGGGACTTTCATGGTTAAACAAAATCCCATTACAAGCAAACAAACCGTAAGACTCGCGATAGTTCACAGTTTGCCAGTGACCATAAACTTTAGCGCAAGCATAAGGGCTTCTGGGATAAAAAGGAGTAGTTTCTTTTTGGGGAATCTCCTGTACTTTACCAAACATCTCCGAAGAACCAGCTTGATAAAAGCGAACTTCAATCCCAGTACGATGTTGGTAGTCCCGAATCGCTTCTAACAGACGCAAGGTTCCCATTGCCACGCTGTCAACTGTATACTCTGGAGAGTCGAAGCTGACGCGGACGTGAGATTGTGCTCCCAAGTTAAAAATTTCTACTGGCTGGACTTCTTCTAAAATGCGGCGCAGCGTCACACCATCAGTTAAGTCGCCGTAGTGCAGAAATAACCGCGCTGACTCGTTATGTGGATCTACATAGATATGATCGATCCGATCGGTGTTAAACGTAGAAGTCCGGCGAATGATCCCGTGAACTTCATAACCCTGTTCTAGTAAGAATTCACTTAAATAAGAACCATCTTGACCAGTAATACCAGTGAGTAGGGCTCTCTTTCTGTTAGTCATCTTCTTTATTTCCTTGAACTTTATCTGATGGTTTTTTACTCCTTCAATTAAGTTAACCCAAACTCTCTAGGCAAATTAACAAGTAAATATGTAAAATTTGCAAATTTTTTGCAAATTTCATAAATTTTCCTATATTAACCATTAAGTTTCTGAGTTTTTACATAGACTGAGGGAGTAATAGTTACTTATTTTACACCTACTACCAGCGATAACTGGTGAAAGGGGAAAAAGAAATATGTTAAACCTTTCCCCTTTGACTTTTAACCTTTTCCCTACTGTCGATTTAATCATCAACCACGTTTTCAGTAAGCGCCGTTATTTGTGGGAAACAATACTACACCAATGGTCTTGAAAACCACCCACAAATCTAACAAAATATTGCGGTTATTGACATAGTAAACATCAATTTTGACTCGTCGCTCGTAAGGAATATCATTACGTCCAGAGACTTGCCAAATCCCTGTTATTCCTGGTTTGATTGTCAATACCTTATCGATATATCTCCCATACATAAACAATTCATCAGGTACTAGTGGTCTTGGCCCAACAACACTCATTTCTCCTTTCAAAACGTTCAAAAATTGCGGAAATTCATCTAAACTTGTGACTCGTAATAATTTACCAATCCAGGTAATTCTTGGGTCATTTTTTAGTTTGAAATTATCCGCATATTCTTGGCGAAGTTCTGGGTGTCTTGCTAACATATCTTGCAAAACTTCATCGGCATTAGTAACCATAGTGCGAAATTTTATACACTTAAAAGGTCGGCGATTTTTACCAATGCGTGTCTGAAGATAAAAAATTGGCCCAGGGGAAATGATGGCTATCAACAAAGCCAAAAGCAGATATATCGGGGAAAACAGAATCAAAACGGCTAGAGAAAAGACGATATCAAAGCTGCGCTTGGCAAGATCCCGATAGAAAATCTTTACAGATAGATTTCGGTTTTTGCCTTCGAGCAGGAGTGGCTGGAAACTAAGCTTCCTCAACCCCCGAAATAACTTGGGAGAGACAAAAGGGCTTTCAGCAGTCATTGTACTCCTTACACTACTTCACACCACACACAGTCCACATCATAAAGCTAAGACTAGGAAATGGGAAATAGGTGACAGAGCAGGGGAGATGGGGAGATGGGGAGATGGGGAG